>NZ_WFLM01000005.1:303167-484058 GCF_009208775.1 Silvanigrella paludirubra
TTCACGGCGCGGATACATATCCACATTGCCATCTGACACTTGACGCATCATAGCCTGATAGGCACCGATTAATAATTGCTGTCCTGTTTGTCCACGTGCGTAAAAAGTACGAGAAACCTGTGTCCCACCAAACGATCTTGTATCTAAAAGGCCGCCGTATTCTCTAGCAAATGGAACACCCAATGCAACACAATGATCGATAATTCTAACAGATGTTTCTGCTAAACGATAAACATTTGATTCGCGGGCGCGGTAATCGCCACCTTTTATCGTCTCATAAAATAAGCGATAAATGGAGTCGCCATCATTTTTATAATTTTTTGCCGCATTAATTCCACCTTGAGCAGCAATAGAGTGAGCTCTTCTTGGAGAATCATGAATAAAAAAACTTTTTACATGATAACCCATTTCACCTAATGAAGCTGCAGCAGAAGCGCCTGCAAGTCCTGTTCCAACAATAATAATTGAGTGTTTTCTTCTATTCGCAGGATTTACAAGCTTTGATGAAAAACGATGATTTGTCCATCTATCTTCAATAGGACCAGTTGGACTTTTTGAATCAAAATTAAATGTCATATTTTGTTACCTTGCAAGAAATACAAAAAGTGGTTGAGAGAAAAAACCCGCTGAAACAATAACTGCGTAGGTGTAGCCAAAATATTTAAAAAATTTATTATAACGGGGATGACTTATTCCAAGTGTTTGAAAAATAGATTGCACACCATGATAAAGATGCATTCCAATTAAAACCATAATTATGCAGTATGAAGCTACATAAACAGGATCTTGAAATTTTTCTAGAACCAGTTTAAATAAATCGCGCATTTGTACACCATCATAAGTAACAAGATATGTTGGTCCAAATTTAAATGTAATTAAATGCCAAATTACAAATGCTAAAACAATAGAACCTGTATAAATCATGGTGCGTGAGGTAATAGATGCTGATTTTTCTTTTACTGGTGTTACAGAATAAAATTTAGGTTTCGATCTTGAATTTCGGATAACTAAACTAATTCCTGTGAAAGCATGTATTAAAAGAACACCTAACAAAAAGGCCTCTATTATATAAATTGCAGGATTTGCTGTTAATGCATGCGCATATTTATTATATGCTTCAGCACCAATAAAAATTAATAAATTACCAAGCATATGAACCATAACAAACAATGACCATACTATGGCTGTAATAGCCATAAAGTATTTTTTACCAATGGTACTCGTTAAAAAACCAGAATTTGCCGACATAGAGCAATTCTCCTAAAAAAAGACAAAAAAAACATGACGACCTTATAAACAATTTGAGCCAAACACTCATCATGCCAAACATATAAAGCTAATACTCACATATAGCAAATTGCAAGCGTAACAATAAGATCGTACTTTGCTTAAAGCATAACCGTAATCAATCTTTTAGATCATCATTATCAATTAAAATATTAAAAATTGATTTATAAAGAAATCTTCTAATAGTATCAGCTTTTTTCTATGCGTAAATTTTGCATCATATATTTTTGTTATTAAAATTTGATATACACTTTTGATAATTTCGTAAAAAAAATTAAAAAATTATTGATAATGATTTTCAATATAAATTTTTTTAATTAATCCCTAAAAAAAATTTATGGAATGCTAATATTGTTTTTGGCGGGAGAGTATCTGGCCTAGTTTCTTCGCTAATACCATGTTGATGAGCTAATTTCCAAAAACTTTCTATTTTTCCCGGTTCTTTTTTTTCTAACTCACCTAATTGAGCAGCAAGTGCACGACGTAACATTTTTCTACGCGCACTAAATAAAACTGTTGTGAATTTACTAAAAGCATTATCTTCTTCAAACGTAGGAAAAGAAAAATCTTTAGGAGTTAATTGAATAATCGCAGAATCTACTTTTGGCCTTGGAACAAAACAATGTGATGGAACTTCAAATAGCTTTTGCACATGAAAAAACAACTGTATACGTACTGTTAATCTTCCATAATCTTTTGTTCCTGGCTTTGCATTTAAACGATCAGCAACTTCATTTTGCACCATAAAAATTCCATGATTATAAAATTCTTTATATTTGCAAAACCAAAATAATATATCACTTGTAATATAATAAGGTAAATTACCAACACAAATCGTTTTATTTAAATTTGAAATTTTTTTATCATTATCTGGAGACCATTTTAGAATATCAGTTTGAACCACATTAATTTGATCAGGATTACTTTTTACTAAAGTTTCATTCAAGCCGTCTACAGCTCTTTGATCTTTTTCTAGAGCAAGAATGTGAATTCCTCTATCAAGCAATGGTTTTGTAAGCGATCCCGAGCCAGGACCAATTTCATGTAAATATTTGTTACCATCTTTTAGAAATAAAGAATTGATAGAACTAGCTATTTTTTCAATAATATTTTGATCATTTAAAAAATTTTGTCCCAATGACTTTTTAGCATGTAGGTGAAAGACTTGATTTGGGTTTTCCTTAAATACTTTATTCCTCATAAATTTCCTAATGACTCAAGGTTATTCTATAATGACACCATTGAATTCATTGCAAGAAGGAGACTGTTGTGTCAAGTCATCAAATCATTCTTTATGAAAGCCCTGCCTCTCGCTCTGATAGAGTCAAATTTTTACTCGAAGAAATAAAGATTCCTTACAATAAAAAGACAATTTCCATTCCAAAAAAAGAATATAAATCTGAGGATTTCCTAAAAATAAATCCAAATGGAACGGTTCCTTTCTTAATAGATAACGAAACCGGTATTCATATTTCAGAATCGGGAGCTATTTGTAATTATTTAGCTAGAAAGTATAAAGATAGACTTTATTTTCCAGATAAAAATTTAAAAGAAATCGCTCAATATGAAGAAATGATGTATTTTGCTGTTAGCACTCTCGACCCTGTCTGTTTTCAAATTTTGTTTCATTCTAAATGGTACCCTGAGGAAAAAAGAATCCCATCAATTGTTGAAGAAAATGTAAGAAAGTTTGTTTTTTGCGCTGATTTTCTAAATAGAAATTTAGCAAAAAATAAATTTGTTTTAGGGGATAAAATTAGCACCCCAGATTTTATTATTGCTCCCTCTTTATTGTGTATTAAAGAAGAAGTAAAAAAACATTCTTTAATTCAAGAATATGTAATGAACATATTGAGTTTGACTTCTATGAAAAAAGTTAGACATGATGTAAAGATATTTAATTCTTAATTGTATATTTAATTTTTTGATAGAGTTTAAAACAAAAAAGCGTTGATTATCAACGCTTTTTTGAATCTTTTGCAACTGCTTGTGGCTCTTGAGGTTTTGATTGATTTACAACAGGAGCTGACTTCGCTTTGTCTTGTTTCTTCTTTTTTTTGCTGTCTTTACTAGGCATCACAATCTCCTTTTGACTGCATTGTTAACGTTACTTTATTAAGTTAAGTTATTATAACCTAGAAAGCAATACTAGTGACATTTTTTATTGATCAATAATTCAAATTTTTGATATTTGAACTCATTCGCCCTTTCTCGGCTCTTATTGTTTAGTATTTCATATTTTTAAAGTTTATATTTCTATTAAAATTTGTAATAAAATAGATATTGAAACTATTTACTATGTTTATTAAACATTTATATAATATTTTTTTTATTTTAAAAATTGATAATTTATTTTTTATCTATTCGATTCATAGAAAAATTTAAATATTTTATTTTTTTAAAACTGATTAACATCATTTTAAAAAAATCCTATATTTTGCAAAGTAAACTAATCTGACATTATTTTTTGACATTATAAAATCAGAGGGCCAGCCGTTCGGTGCTAACCCTCTGTGTCGTTCTTCTGAGGAAGAAATGTGGAATGTATATTTTGTGAGGACAATGCTATGGCGAGAGATCAAAGGTAGGGAAATATTTGGATGGTTTAAGAAGCCTTAATCCTCCGAACTTTTTGTGTCATGGCTTCTTTGTGAGTTATAAACTCAACTTATTTTAAATTGCAAGCCTTAACATGAGGTATCTAAAAAAAAGACTACCAATTTTTTTCTAACAAAAAAAACAATATTTTTTGATGCCTTGTTTTTTCAACACAACCATCAAAAAGAGACATAAGAAAATATGATTTTATGAATAAATTCATACTTTTTCAAACAATTAAAAAAATGACACACTTTTAAATATTGCTTTAATTTTAATCATATTAATAAATTTTTATTGTTTTTATACCAATTAATTATAATGAAGAGCTAAAAAAAAATATCAATTTTATTATTTTTTATAATTTATTACAATTAGATAATCTTCAGGGTAAAATGATCACAATATTTAATTTTTAAAGTTGATACCGTTCTTTTAATTTTTTTATGATTTCTTTTTTACCTCTAACAGTAATATAGATCCCGTCATTTTCATATTTTTCTTCTATGACTCTTAAATTTTCTCTAATATCTCCAATTGCCCCTTGGGTTTGGTAAGATATAAATAGTTTATCATCTGACATTTCTTTTTCAAAAAATTCTCTAATAAATTCATGAATCATTTTAATATCTTTATCATTTCTGGTTGAAATAAATAAAGAATCTGGAAATTCATGTCTCAGTTCATGCAGCTCTTTTTGGGATAATAAATCAATTTTATTAAATATATAAATAGAAGACATTTCTTCTGTAACACCAATGCCAGATAGTGTTGTTTTAGTAACTTCTAAATGGGTTCGCCAACTTTTATCGGAAGAGTCAATTACATATAAGAGTAAAGAGGAGTTTAATGCCTCATCTAATGTGGAACGAAAGGAAACCACAAGGTCATGCGGAAGCTTTCTTATAAATCCAACTGTATCTGAAACTAAAATTTTAGGATGCGTTTCCGGATGCAGCATTCTTACCGTAGTATCTAAAGTGGCAAATAGTTTATCTGCTACTAAAACATCACTTCCTGTTAATCTTCTCATTAAAGAGGACTTACCCGCATTTGTATATCCAACTAAAGCAACACAAGGCTGATCTGAACGTTTTTTACGCCTTGTTCCCTGTTCCTTTTGGATGGAAGAAATTTCTCTTTTTAACTCAGCAATACGATCCCTTATCCGACGCTTATCAAGCTCAATATCAGTTTCTCCGGCCCCTCGAGCACCAGCACCACTTCCTTGCCTTTCACTTGAACCACTTTCGCGAATACGCGGCGCCAAATATTTCAATCGAGCAATTTCAACCTGAAGCCTTGCCTCTCTTGTTTTGGCATGTTTGCTAAATATTTCAACAATGACACCGGTTCTATCAATCACTTCAACAGAAAAAGCGCTTTTAAGATTTGCTATTTGAGATGGCGTTAATTCACAATCAAAAATAATTGCATCTGGTTTTTTTGAGGGATCAAATACTTCCTCTTCATCTTCTTCATCATCAAGAGAGTAGTCATCTACTTCTAACTCTTCCTCTCTTTTATTATTTTCTTCTTCTTTTAATTTTGCTTTTGTTTTTTTGATGACGGGTCCTGTTTTTACAATTCCTGTTCCACCAGTAACCTTAGCAATTTCTTTTAATTTACCTTCACCCAACGGAACGGCACCTGAAACATTTTGTCTTCTTTGATAAGTAGTAGCGACTACCGTAAAGCCCAATGTGGTAACAAGTCTTTTTAATTCCTCTAAAGATTCTTGGTTTTCATAATCATTTACTTCTGGGGTTGGCACCCCTACAAGCATCGCTTTAGGAAGTTTTCCATTATTTAAATCAATTAGCATAAAAAACCTTTTTGTTTATTTCATCTGAAAAAAAGAAATTTTTTTGTTATATCAACAAAAAAAAGTATTTATCGTTTAATCGATACCAATATTATTAAATATTTTCTAGTGAAGTTGCTTTTGATAAATACTGGAGCCCATATCCGGGCTTGAACCGGAGACCTCTTCCTTACCAAGGAAGTGCTCTACCACTGAGCTACATGGGCTTATGTAAAATAGTAGATGCGAAAGAATCAAAAAAGAAGTGAGTTAAAACAAATTTGGAGCGGGTGAAGGGGCACGATCCCTCAACATTCAGCTTGGAAGGCTGACGCTCTAGCCAATTGAGCTACACCCGCTTAAGATGTGACTGTATAAATACACAGTATAAATGGTGGGGAGGGGCAGATTCGAACTGCCGAAGTCGTAAGACAGCGGATTTACAGTCCGCCCCATTTAGCCACTCTGGAACCTCCCCGATACCGTGGAGCTGGCTAAGGGAATTGAACCCCCAACCGCCTGATTACAAATCAGGTGCTCTACCAATTGAGCTAAGCCAGCGTACGTCTCGGTGAAGAGGTGAATAATGTATGACAGCCAATCTTGTCAAGCAATCTTATAAAAAAAAAATTATCCTATTACTTAAGGCACTTATAAAAAGATAACAATTGAGCCCCAAAAAAGGAATTTTTTTCCTAATTATTGTTTGACTATTATAATAACGATCAGTTTATTTTATATATCTCAAAGGATAAAATATAAAATAAGGAGATTAAAAAATTATGGGGGACTTAGAAAAAAGCATTTTTTATAAAGATACAAGCTTATCCTTTATTTCAAAAACTCTCTTTCTATTTACCTTTCTTTTCCCACTTACAGCTCAAGCTCAACAAGTTTATAGTGGCGGAGAAGATGACATGAGAGATATTTTTGTTGCAGGAGGATATGGAGCCTTATTTGGCGCCACTATGGGCACAGCTATTTTACCATTTTTATCTGGCTCTCCTATGAACAATATACGTGTTGTTGCTGGTGGGGCTTCTATTGGCTTTATGATGGGTAGCGCTTACGGATTGTATAATGTTTCTAAAGCCCAAACAAACTCATATTTTAACTACACACCCGAAAATAATGATGATAATTATTATTATAGTATGCCTCCTATCATTCCAGGGCAAGGGTATGTTGCACCAAAAAAAGAAGAAAAAAATATCGTTAAGAAAAAAGAATTGCCTAAAGCGGGCGCTCTGATTGTTGGTGAAGGAAGCGATATTGGATTCGCTATTCCTGCCTTTTGGGTTGGAGAAAAACAGTTTGGTTTTGTACTCGCCTCTTTAAGATTTTAGTTAAATATTTTTATATTTTAAAATAAATATTATTTTCAACTCCAAATTATTATTAGAAATTCAATTATTCATAAAATTTTACAAGTTAATACTCAAAAAATAGCTATTTAATTAATCATTAATCATCCCGTAATCCATTTTTTTATAATCTATCAAACTAGACCATGAATATGTTGAATTTTTCAGCATTTTCATTTTTAACGCACCTCTCAGAGAAAGGTTGTTTTATGTCTAGTTTTTGTAAACTTTCCCTTGTTTTATCTTCTGTGGCCCTTGCTGTTGTAGGTTGTAAAAAATCTTCTGGCGGCAGTGACTCTGCTAGCAGCTCAAATGACGCTCAAGCATCATCCCAAGGCACAACACCAGCAGCAGCAACAACACAAGATTACTTACTTATTGGCGCTCCAAATGCATCTAAAGGCATGGGCGCTGTTTTAATTTGTAACCTAGACGGAAGCTCATGTAGCCAATTTCTTGGTGGAGAAAGCACAATTGCAAGCGCAAAAAGCTTAAAACTTCAACCAGGAGATAAATTTGGAACAAGTATAACAGTAACTGCCTCAAGTATTTTTGTTGGAACTGCCAGCAAAACGGGTGGATCTGGCGAAGTTTATAAATTTGATCTTAGCGGCAAAAGCGGAGAAACTATTGATATTGCAGACTTGTTTCAAGAAAAACAATATTTTGGAAAAAGCATATTTGCAACTTCAAAAAGTTTATTTGTTGGAGCTCCACAAAGAAAAAACGATGCAGCAACATCTAGTGGTGCTTTGTTAAAATGTGACTTAGATGGTACAAACTGCGCTGATTTCCTTGGCGGAAGCGATACAAGCCCATCTACAACTGTATTAGCTCAATCTGCTGGAGGAGCTATTTCTGGATTTGGCGCAAGCGTTTTTGCTAACGATAAAAATCTATTTGTTGGTAGCCAAGGTGGAATTGGAAAAGTTTTCAAATGTGATGCAGATGGTGGAAACTGTCTTCCATTAGACACTTCAAAATTAGGACTTATCACTAACGATAACTTAGGAAGCACAGCAATTGTAGGCAATGACAAAAATCTATTTATTGCCGCTGTTGGAAGAGACCAAAACAAAGACATTTCATCAACTTACGACATTGGAGCTATCTTTCAATGCGCACTTGACGGAACAAGCTGTACTGAATTCCTTGGTGGAAAAAGCACATCCGCAACATCTGTTAGCTTAAAATTAGCACAAAATGATAAATTTGGTTCTAGTTTAGCTTTATCTAAAGATGGCCAATCTCTTTATGTAGGTTCTATTGGAAGAAAAGATCTTACAGGAAAAGCATTTGGTTCCGTATTTAAATGTGCAGTTGATGGTTCAAGCTGTACAGAAATAGTTGGTGGCCAAGTGGCTGAGCAAGCAGCTCCTACAGCTTCTTCTTCTGAAGCTTCTACTACAGCAACTACAGCTCAAGCAGCTCCTAGCTCTACAAGTGCAACACCAGCCCCAGCTGCTACCGCACCTGTTGTTGCAAGCGTAGGCTCTTCTGCTACTTCTTTAAAACTTGAAACAAGTTCAAAAGATAGCTCATTTTTTGGAGCTGGATATGACAATGTTTCTGGTCCATTAGTTGGAGCGAGCGTTGCTGTTGTAACTTTACCAATTCAAGCACAAGTTGCAGCTCCTGCAGCTCCTGCAGCTCCTGCGGCTCCTGCGGCTCCTGCGGCTGCTAAATAACGATTAGGCTTTTTTAAACAAAACTGAGCGTTATTCTAATGCAAAAAAGGTAGGGATTTATACAACTCCCTACCTTTTTTTTATTTAACTTATTGCCCCACCCCTAAAAGAAATTATTTTAAATAAATATAAAAAAAGTGTGTTCATTATCCTTATTTTTAGATATATACTTAAAATGTAATACATGAATAACTGAATTTTAGTTATAGTTATTACTTAAAAATGCGAGTGATTAACCGTAAAAAACGAAAACGCATTTATAAACCCACTTTCCTTTAAAAATATTCTAATATTATTAGTTATTTATTAAAAATAGAGTTATTCTTATGAGCTTAAATAATTTTGTGAAATTTGTATTAATTATATGCGCCTTTTCTATTAAAAATAAGGCTTTTGCCTGCTATGATCTGTTTGTAGATAATCAAGAAAAAACAACTTTTTCCTACAAAGACCACCCAATTCATCAAATCTGTACACCGACAACATGCCATTTTCAAATTTGCAATACTTCACTTTTTCAAACGACTTTTTATAAAGAAAATAAAAGAATTAATTTATTTATTAGGTATAATCAGGATTCAACTTTAGATGTTTTTTCAAACGAATCTGGTTTTATAAAATTAAATAAAAACCCAGTTATTGTAAATATTTTACCTCAACAAATTTATCTATGGTCAACTGATTATGGAATTTATATAAATGATAGCAATAGAAAAACTCAAGTACTTAAAGAATGGTAATTAATATAAAAAAAATCTCATCCATATTTATATTAATAAGAATAAAATTAATGGTAATCTAATTTAAATTAATTAATTAATGGTACTCTATAAAAGAATATTAATTTTATTAGATAAATTTTATTTACAAATTTAGATTATTTTATTAAGCCCAGTTTTGTTTTTTCATTCCTTTACTTTTCTTCATGGAATAGATTTAATATTTTTACAATACAACAGGATGTTACTATGAACAAAAAATCAATAATTACCTTAAATTTATCTTTATTTTCAAAAAATATTTCACATTTAATTAATATAAAATACTCCATTAAAAATTAGAAAAAGCATTTTAAATAAACCTTAAAAAATCAAGGTATAGAAAAAATATCTATAGAACAGTTCGAAATTGGAATAATAATTCCATAATAGATTAATTAAAATTAAAAATGATCAAAGGAAATTTTTTATATGAATAAAAAATGGATAACTCTTTTTCCTTTTTCTTTACTATTAATACAAACTTCTTATAGTATTAGTATAGAAGATGCTCAAAAAAATTATTATGAAATTGAAAGAATTCAAAATGAATTACAACAAGATTCTGATCAAGGTTCGCTAGCCCATGATAGGTGGAATAAATTTGATAAAATAAAAATTCAATTTGAAAAATACAAAAAAATTCATGAAAATATATATCTAAACACAAATAAAATATTAGACGCTATTTATTTTAAACCTATTAAAGAGAAACTCTTAGAATATTACGCAAGTTTAATTATAATTGAAGAGCTTGATAAAAAATATTTCGAATCAACCTATCATGGAAAAAATGCAGAAGCTGTGTTTTTAGAAACCGTTTCCCAATTTGATAATTTATTTATTCAATGTATCAATCAATCCATTTATTCTTATCTCAATGCTTTTGAAAAAAAACATACCTCTATAATAAATAAAATTGAATTTTATTCTTGGTTTAAAGCATATTTTCCAAGTATGAACAAAGAGCATAAGGCTGGATTTGAGCCTGCACATTACTATTCAGATTCATTTCATACATTATTTGATCATGAAATATTTAGACCATTTTTGTCATCAACAGAAAATAAAAATTATAATTTTAAAATTTCAGAAATAAGCTTTGGAGAATATTGGAATAATGCAAATTTAAAACCATCTTTTAAAAAAGTAACTTCCGAAAAAAAATTTAAATTTATTTTTAACAATGATCCAAAATTAATCAAATATTATTTAGATAAAAATCAAACTCCTTCACTAAAGATTATCGAAACATTAAAAAATAAAAAATCTTTAATTCAGTTAAAATTAATTACAAATAACTTTAACTCATCTATTTTAAAATTAATTCATTCTACCTCTAATAAAGCAAATATTTTGAGTTCTAAAAAAAATAATGCAATTACAAAAAATTTAATTTGGAGTCAGCAATTTAACCTTAACTATTTACAACCTCATAAAATAACATCACCATTAAATAAGAATTGCCTCTCAATATCAGAATCAAATAATTTATTATCAGAAAAAAATTCAAAAAATAATCTTAATTTAAATTCATTCTCATGCTCTATTTCAGATAAAAGTCAGGATTGGATCATTGTTTTTGAAAAAATGAGATTTAAAGGGTTTAGAATATATTCTGCATCATATCCTGGATATTGCTTGAAAGACTCAAACGAGTATGGATTATCTTTAAGTACATGTGATAAAGATTCAAAAAGTCAAATATGGACTTTCAATAAATTGCCTAATAAAGTGAATGCATTAATAAATGCAAAAACGGATAAATTTTTAAAAATTTCTGACGATTTAAATGATCAAACTTGGATGTTTCAATATACAAAATCTAATTTAGATCGAATTTTGTTTTCACTTATTAATAAAAAAGATACATATACTATTAAGGATTGGAGTAATGGTAATAAAATTAAAAATGATTTAGCATACGCAATAAATGTTGCTTTATTTATTCATAAATATAAATTAATAAGTCATTCTGATTTATTTTTTAATAAAGTAACTCTCACAAGATGGTTTCAAGATTTAGATTACAAATCAAAACAAGTTATTCAAAAAATTGCAAAAAATAAGTTTTATGAAATTTCTGAAACAGACATCTCAGAATCATTTCAATATCTGATTTTTACAAAAAAATTAAATAATAAAAATATAATTTTAAAAAACGCTAATGATATTCAATTAAATGAATTAATTGGAAACTCATTCCTTTTGCAATCCAACGAAATACCTAAAAACCTAAATAAAATATATTATAATATTCAAAATTCGATTTCAGATATCAATCATTCTTTATCAAAAGATAAGAGTGATGATATGTTATCACATTATAAGATTTCCCTTTTTCATTCTTATGTTCCACTTTATATAGTGCCTAATGATGAAGAAGCTGCTTTCAATCGTTTGGATCCTTATTTACAAAGATTTTTTGATATGGTGGATGAATGTGATCATTGGTTGCCTAACTTTAATAATGAAAGAATGCCTACATATAGACAGGTTTGGGAAAATTGGTCCAATGGCTCATGGGATCCTGACGAAGAGTTTCGCCAATTATTTGAAGAAACTTCCGAAATACGATCACAATTAACACCAAACCAATTTGCAAATATTTTTAGGCGCATTCAAGAATTGACGCTCCGTGATTATTCCGATGATGATATGAGCACTGCATCTTTTGATATCAGATCATTAGAATCAGATTTATCTTCACTATATGAAGAAGAGTCTGAAATGAGTTTTTGGAGTTCCAATATAAACTCACCCCTTATATTTGAACCAGAAGAATTAATAGAACCCATTTCGGATCTTATGGAAAATGCGGAATATTCCATGATTGATTTAGAAGCCTTCATAAATTCAAATGAACTTGCCTCTGTTACCACTTCTCTAGAAGCAACATCTGTCAGTACAATATTAACAATAATTCCAATTTTATAATTTAAAATTTATTTTGAGATTTTTTAAAATTTAAAATCTAAAAACTCCATAAATAAAAAATTTAGTGACTCATTTATTAAAAATATTGTAATTATAAAAATATATTTTAATCTTTATAGAGTTTGACTATTTTTTATATTCATAATAAAATTAAAAAATGATTCATGGTGCTTTGAATCTAATTTTACAACTAAAATAGTAGTATAATCATGCTCATGGACTACTTAAAATTAAAGAAATGACACTTATAAATATGTTTATACTAAATCTCTAAAATTATTCTAATTTTAACAAAATCATTTTAAAAATATAATAGGAAAAATAATGCAAAATGCTATTTGCTTAAAAAACATATCAAAATATGTTTATGAAAATATTCAAAACGATAATTTTAATTACTATAAGAAAATGATAAATTATTTTTCACCCGAAAAAACAAAAAAATATCTTGTAAAAAATTGTTCTATAAATTTAGAAAAAGGAAAATCATTAGCAATAATTGGACTAAATGGAGCCGGAAAATCTACATTAATGAAAATTATTTCAGGTGTTATCTCACAATCAGATGGTGAAATTAAAATTTTAAATTATACTCCCTATGACAGAAATAAATTTTTTCTAAAAAAAATAGGAGTTGTTTTTGGCCATAAAAGCTCCTTATTATGGGATATCCCATTAATATTTAGTTTAGAACTTCATAAAACCATTTATCAAATTGATGATTCTAGTTATCAATCTCGCTTAAATTACTTAACTGAAGTACTAAGTCTAAAAGAATGCTTAAATAAAAAAGTTAAATTTATGAGCCTTGGAGAACGTGTAAAATCGGATCTATTAATGAATATGCTACATAATCCTGAACTTATTTTATTAGATGAACCAACCATTGGTGTCGATATGGAATCAAAAATTAAAATAAGAGAATTTATTAATAATGAAAAAGAAAATAATAATTGTACTTTTATTTTAACATCGCATGACCCTGCTGATATAGAAAATTGTTGTGATAAAATTAATATCTTAGCTAAAGGGGAAATCGTCTTTTCAGAAGAGACTGAAGTTTTAAAGAATAAATATAATGAAAAAGTGAAAATAATTGTAAAAAAAGTAGATAAAAATTATGAATATTCTATTTTAAAAGACACCATTTCAGGATTTATAGATGCTACATTCAATGATATTGGAAACAACCTAAATATTGTGTTTGATAAAAAAAATGAGCTGTCAATTATAAACATTCTCATTAAATTAAAAATAACGTCTTTTGAAGTAAAAAAAATGTCTTTTGAAGAAATTTTAGCAGATAAATTTCAAATTTTTAAAAGTGATCATGAGGAAAGAATTGAGGATGAATAATTTTGTTGAAAAATTAGAACAAATTAAAAAATTTATATATATTTATACATATGAAACTTTATCGCACAAAGGAAGTATTTTATGCGATTTATTTATTGGTATTTCACTCCCAATTACAATACAAATTATTTCTTGGAATTATATTTATTCAAATGAGACTCATATTCATAATTATACCTATTTAAAAATGATTTTGTATATTATCGCAACAGTAACTATGTTTAATTTAAATAATGGCTATGATTTAATTAATGACACTTCAAAAAGAATTCAAAATGGATCTATTGATATATATAATATAAAGACAATGTCTTACTTTAGTTTTTCATTATTTACTATGATTGGACGGCAAATATTTTTTATTATATTTGGTATTATTATTCTTATATTATGTTGCATTTTAAATAATAATTATATTTATATTATTCCTACCATCATTTTTTTATTTTTATCACAATTTATTTGTTTTCAAATATCATATATTTTTGCACTTATTAATTATTGGGTAGTGCAGAATGATCTTATCCAATTTACGTATTTCTTATTAGCACAAATTTTAGGAGGAATTTTATTACCTATTGAGTTTTGGCCAGAAACATTCCAAACATTTCTAAAATACAACCCATTTAGGGTTACAATATCTGGAATACCTGATTTAATTTTAAACCCAAGCAATCTTTCTTTACTAAAATATACTTGTTTACTTATTTTTTACGGAATTTTATTTCAAATTATTATTTTATTTTTGACAAAAAAATCAACTAAAATAAATCCTTCTTATGGTGGTTAAATGTATTTAAAAATTTTATTAAAAACATTAAAACTAAATTTAAAATCTCAAATGGATTACAAAGTAAATTTCTTTGGTGATTTTATTATGACTATGTGTTATTATATTTTTACAATTTCTATATTTAAAATTATATTTTCTTATACAACTAGTTTTAAAGGATGGACTTTTCAAGATTTTTATTTATCTTTTTTAGTCTTTATTTCTATAAATTTTATTTTAGAGACTATAAGTGATTCTTTATATGAATTTTTTGAAAATTTGTTTTCAGGAAAAATAGATACTTATTTGTGCAAACCTTTAAATTTATCTTTTATTGTTATATTTAGTTATCTTCAACCATTAAAACTTTTATTTTCAATTATATTTATTTCATATTTGTACTATTATATTTTCATAAATAATTTATTTTTAAGCATTAATCATGCTATCTTTTTTTCTGCTTCATTAATTGTTTATATGATTATATGTATATGTTTTACGTTTATTTTTCATTCACTAAATATTTTTTCAGATAAAAATTTATATATTGGTTACTATCAATATCACATCATGCAATTATGCTTTATTCCTCCAAATACTTACGGAAGAAATATATTTAAAATTTTATTTATGACTGCTCCATTTATATTATGTTCTTCCGTTCCTATTTTTATTTTAACCCACCAAAAAATACATTTACTATATTATTCATTTATACCAATGTTTATAATGGTAAGTATTTCGATTTACTTATTAAAAAGTTATAAAAAGCTTTTAAAATCATTTGGCGGTTAATCTCAATCCTATGATTAGAATACCAATTTAATCATAGGATTAAATTCTAATTAAATAAAATCAAATTTATATATGATGTTTAAAAAGAGTTGTCTGACCTAGATTTTATTATATAATAATGATAATAAAAAAATCATCTTTTAACCCTAATGAGAGGTTTTTTATGAACGTTCATTATTTTAGCCCTGGACCCGCAAGTTTACCGGAAGCGGTTCGTAAGCAAATAAAAGAAGAATTACTTGATACTTTTGGAATTGGTGTGAGTGTTATGGAAATATCACACCGTTCTAAACAATATGAACAACTTAATGAAGAAACTCATGCACTTGCCAGAAAAGTATTTCAAGTTCCAAATACACATTCTGTCTTATTTTCATGCTGCGGTGCTCAACAACACTTTTCTATCATTCCACAGCATTTATCGAAACCAGGCGAAGAAATAGCCTATACAGACACTGGTATATGGGCTCATTTAGCATGCGAAGAAGTCTTTGCCATGCCAAGAAAAATAAACCTCGTATATGATGGACGCAATTGTGATTATGTTTCTTTAGGAAATCCAAGTAAATGGGATATTCCTAAAAATTCAAAATACGTTCATTTGACTGTAAATAATACTGTTTATGGGACAGAATACGCAAAAATTCCTACTTTTGGCGACATTCCCATTGTTCTAGATATGACTAGTTCGCTTGCTGGACGTACAGATATTCCTTGGGAATCAACAGCTTTAGTTTACGCCAGTGCACAAAAAAACTTTGGAATTGCTGGTGTATCCGTTGTTATTATTCGAAATGATCTCTTAGAAAAAAGCAGAGAAATCACTAAAGCAAATTATCTTGGTAAAGCCCTCTCTTATCATGCCATCTTTGACACAAAAAGTGCTTTAAATACTCCGCCCGTATTTCCTATTTTTGCTATGAATCGTATGCTTAAATGGATTGACCATTCTGGCGGAACCCCAACAATGGAAAAATGGTCCTTAGAAAAAGCTAAATTAATTTATTCCGAAATTGATGCAGGACTTTATATTGGCAGAACAGATAAAGACTGTCGCTCTCGCCATAATTTTGTCTTTAAGCTTCCTAAAGAAGAGCAAGATAATCACTTTATTGCTGAAGCAGCTAAACATAATCTTCTTGAAATCAAAGGGTATCGTTCTGTAGGTGGTATAAGAGCTTCTATGTATAACGGTGTGAGTGTTGAATCCGCTTCTGTATTTGCAGAATTCATGAGAGATTATCGTAAAAAATTTGGTTAATTCAACACTTTTATTTTAATAAATATTATTTTTTAAAAAATTTGCAAATATTATTTTAACATTATATATCTTTCAAATAAGTTTTTTCATTTAACGGATTCTTGTTCTTTATTTTCGTGCCTAAAATCTAATAAAGTTACTTTAATTATTATTTAAATTACAGCTCATTTTTTTATTATTAAAAGGAGAAAAAATGCTGAATTTTACGTTAAAAAAAACAGACCTTATTTTGTTGTCAATTACATCTATTTATGGAATTTCATTTTCTATAAACTCATATGCTCAAAACAAAAATAATATATTAACAAAACCAG
This sequence comes from Silvanigrella paludirubra, assembly GCF_009208775.1. Classification (NCBI taxonomy): domain Bacteria; kingdom Pseudomonadati; phylum Bdellovibrionota; class Oligoflexia; order Silvanigrellales; family Silvanigrellaceae; genus Silvanigrella; species Silvanigrella paludirubra. The sequence goes on from NZ_WFLM01000005.1 coordinate 320,102, forward strand.
ATAGACTTTTAGAAATTGGAGAAGAACAAATTGATTCCAATGAAGATAATATCGCAGAACAAATTAGTGTAATGTTTCAAGAGATCGTAAAAAAAGGATATGCATCAAGACCTGGAGATGCAAGACCAGCTCGGCGTGACGCTCATGCGAAACATCATGGTTGTGCTATAGGAAAATTTATTGTCGAAAATAAATTACCAATTGAATTTCAAAAAGGTGTTTTTGCTACACCCAAAGAATATAAAGCTTTTATTCGTTTTTCAAATGGTTCATTTGATTTAAAAGCAGATAAAATTCCTGATGCTCATGGCATGGCAATAAAATTATTAGGTGTCAATGCCAATTTACTTAAAGAAACAGAATCAAATGGAGAAAATAATACCCAAGATTTTATTATGATTGATAATCCTGTTTTTTTCATGCGCACTGCTGAAAGTTATATTTCATTATTTATGGCTCAATCAAAAGGGCCTGAAGCTTTAAAAGAATGGATGAAAGATCATCCATACGAAGCAAAACTTGCATTTGAAACATTAAATAAAATAAATCCATCTCCAATTAGTGCTCAATACTGGAGTCAAACTCCTTATAAATTAGGAGAAAACTCTGCTTTTAAATTCACAGTAAAGCCTTGTAAAAATCAGACATTTATTACAATTCCAGAAAATAAAAGAGGTCCCGATTATTTAAAAGAAACTTTAGCAAAACATTTAAAGAAAAAAAATGCTTGTTATGAATTTTTCATCATTCCTCAAAAAGATTCCATGGCAATGCCTATAGAAGATTCTACAATTGAGTGGACTACAACTTGGAACGGAAAGAATAATATATTTAAAGTTGCAACTTTAATTTTACCAAAGGAACAACAACCAGACTCTGATAAATCAATAAAGTTTTGTGAAGATCTTTCTTTTACTCCATGGCATGGAACAGAAGAAATGCGCCCCTTAGGAGGAGTAAATAGAGTTCGTAAAACTGTTTATTTAGAAACCTCAAATTTAAGACATAGTTTAAATAATGCAAAACAAGCCTTACCAACGGAAGAAATTTGGAATTCTTTTTTATTAAAATAAGCAACTAAACATCATCTCGACCAGCAATAAAATTTTCAGCTTCTTGAGTTGAAGGCGTTGTAAAAAATTGAGCTGTTTGCGTATACTCAACAATTGTTCCATGACGCATAAATAACGTCCAATCTGTTACTCTACTTGCTTGATATAAATCATTTGTTGCCCATACTAGAGTTGTTTTTTCACTCATATTTAAAACTAAATTTTCTGTTTGTTTTAACATCACAGGATCCATTCGTAAAAAGGCATCATCTAATAAGAAAATTTTTGGCTTACGAATTAAAGCTCTAATAATTGCTAATTGTTGTAAAAAAGGAAGTTCAACTTGACTTGGTAATAACTCAGCTAATGAATCAATTAAAGCTTTATTATGTTGAGATATAGGCAAAGTATCTATTAATTCATGAAATGCTAAAACATCTTTTATTCCAGCTAAATTTTGAGAAAGCGCAAAGTTTTCTGCAATTGAAACGGGAAGCCACGCGCTTTTTTCAGATACAAGAGCAATTTGTGAATATATTTTTTTTAAAATTTCGTTTGAAGGTTTTTTACCAGATAATTGTATTCCAAGTATTTTAATATCACCACTTTGCTTAAAAGAACTTAATAATAAATTATTATCCATTTCCCATATAAACTGAGCTATAACGGATAAAACCATACTCTTTCCAGAGCCAGCTGGCCCAATAATAGCTACAGATTCTCCTTCATTAATACTGAAAGAAAGATCACGAATAGGGGATATAAACCCAACGGATAGAGAGTATTTTTCAAAAGAAATTACAGGATTTGTTACATTATTAAATGACTCTTTCATCCCATATCCTTTAAAAATAAATTTTTATTTCATAAAAAAAGAGTTCATAGATTTAATCCTCTATGAACTCAATTCTATAATACAAAAGTACTAAAAAGATAATTATTTTCTGTTTTTGATATCTACATATTTTTCATCTGCAGGTCCAATATATTTTGCTGCTGGACGATAAATACGGTTATCACGCCACATTTCTATAATATGAGAAGACCATCCTGCCACACGGGATACAGCGAAGATTGGCGTAAAATCAATAGATTCAATTCCCATTAAACGGTAAAGAGCTCCTGACCAAAAGTCCACATTTGGCCAAATATAGTCTTTAGAAGTTTTGCTTAATTCTTCAATCATCGTGTCATGAACGATACGAAGTGTTTCGTAAGTATCTTTTTCTTTTTTAGTAGCAACAAGTTTTTCAAGCATACCACGTAAAACTTTTGCTCTTGGGTCCATTGTTCTATAAACACGGTGACCAAATCCCATTACTTTTGCTTTTGTTGCAAGCGCATTCGCAACCCATGCTTTTGCATTTTGAGGAGCCCCAATGGAGTCTGCCATTTCAAGAACTTTTTCATTCGCACCACCATGAAGTGGTCCTGAAAGAGCTCCAATTGCAGCAGAAATAGAAAGTGATAATTTTGCTTCTGTAGAAGCAACAACTCTTGCTGCAAAAGTAGATGCATTAAAGTCATGATCCAAATGAAGAATAAGAGCTACGTCAAACATGCGAGCTTCATCTTTATTAGGAATTTCACCATTTAGCATATAAAGAAAATTTTCTGCATGAGATAAATCTGTATTTGGTGCTACTGGTTCAAGCCCACGGCGCTCTCTTGAAATGCGCGCAACCGCTGTTGCAAGTTGGCTAATAATTTTAGTAGCACTATGAATATTCATTTCTTCATTTTTTAAGTTAACAGGATGCTCTTCAAAACCAATTGCAGAAATAGCAGCTTGAAGGATTGCCATTGGATGTGCCGAACGTGGGGCAGCAGAAATCACAGCTTCAACTGCTTTTGGTAAAACGCGACTTGCTTTCATTTCTGTTGTGAATTTATTTAATTCGTTTTGATTTGGCATTTTTCCATATAATGAGAAAAAAGCGCATTCTTCATATGTAGATTTTTCCGCAAGTTCTTCAATTGAAATACCGCGATAAATTAATCTACCTACTTCGCCTTGTACTTGGCTTACAGATGTTGCATCAGCAACCACACCAGCTAAACCTTTAGAAAACCCATGTTCTTCTGACATATAAATGCCTCCTCAAACAATTAAAATCATTAAATTAATATATTTTATCCAATCACGAATACGAAACTCTAAGAAAGATTGAGATTGCGTATTTAGACCTCTATACTCCTGTAACCCCTCAGTGACAACTATCGGACGAAGGGCGTTTCTCTTAAGTTTTTTTAGCATAATTAAAAAACTTTGAGCTTTCATTAACTAATTCGCGGTAATTTAAAGGTTTTCCATCTTTTAAAAGCCATTTTTCAAAATGAAGTAAACAGTCTTTAAACTGCTCATCCGATAAAACACCTCTAAATTTTTGAATTGATAAAAAAACACCATAAGAAATCAATACATCTATAGCACAATATTCTTCAATTTTAGAAGATGAATGATTACAATAATACTCTTCTGCAACCAAAGAACCATCCATTCCTGACATTTTCCCGCCTAACCCCATTGCGCGCGCAATTATATCTAGGCCAACTCTTGCATTTTTATTGTCATAATTCGAAATAAAATTCATGAGATCAAAAACTTTATCTGATGCATATTTATATCTATATGAATCGTTACCTAAATTTTTAACATAATCCTCAATTGGACAGGTTATAAAATGTATTAAACTACGCTGTTCAATAACCATTAAATCAAAATTTGATATATTATAACCACAAAAAGTAACAGGGAGTTTTTTTAGTTTATTTTTCTGATAATCGCTCATGTAACGATTTCCCATGGTATGATCATACCAATGTTTATGAAAATCTTGATACTTAATTGAAAATTGCCAAAAATCTTCAATTATTTTCTTTTCATGTTCTAAAAATTCTTCGTATGAATTTACTCTAGGAATTGTTCTTTTAAACCCATCCATAATGTAATAAGTCTCAGGATCTATATATAAGGCACAAATAGATAAAATTGAATGATATAAAGTTTTTGGGAAATCTATTTTTGTTTGTTTTTTAAAAGCGTCATAAATTGAAAAATCATTCCAATGAATTTTCTCATTGAATGTAATATCAAGTTTTAATTCTTCTTTATAATTCATATATAAAAGAGGAATATCTGGAACTGTCTCAATATCAAATATTAAAAAAGGCGCTTGAGGCCTTTCCGTTTTTAGCACAGTCTGTGAGGTATTTATAGACATTTTCAAAATCCTTTAATATCATTAGATAATTTTATTCAAGAATACTTTGTATTTCTTTAAAGAAATACTTTTGTGAATTTACTATATTTTTTTATAAATTAAAAACTTATAATTTTTTCAATTAAAATTGGAAATCTATAAAAATTTATTTTAAGAATTTTTATCTTAAAACAAATAAATTAAAATGAAAATAAAAAAATTATCTTACATCAAGCATTAAACATTAAAAAAAAGAGCAATTAAAATTCATAATATTTTTATTGCTTACCAATAATAAATGTAATTTGATATTATAAAATAAATAAAAAATCATTTATAAAATTAAATTAGATTTAAAAAAAAACTTGCCAGATAGTTAAAACCAATTTAAATATGAATACTGGTGTTATTAATAAAAATTACATGAGGACTCCCTATCCAATTATATTGTTAAAATTGAAAACACATAAAATAAAAAACTTTCAGGAGTAAAAGCTATAATGTTAAATAATATTGATAAAGGAATGTATCTTAGATTTTGTACTGGTGTCTCAAAATTAGATTTTTACCCCTTCGCTGAAATTAAAAATTGGAAAAACTTAGGCTACTGGCTACTTGTATTAAAACCATATATAGATAAAGAAAATAGTGCCGACGGTATTTTAGAAAATTATACTTTTTCTGAGGCTGAAAATTCTTTAGAAGCTACTGTTTCCTTAAAAGCTACTTGGCAAGATGGTACTCCTGTTAGCAGTTTTGAAGCCGCAATGGGAATTGCAAAAGGTTTTACTCACAGAGAGCATTCAACCTCTATTCGAGTCATAGGAACAGAAGATATCAACAATATAGGTTGGGAAAAAAAATCTTATAAAGGAATAGAAATTATATCACCAATTAAATTCAAATTATTTTTTGAAGGAAAAATAGATAATATAAAAGGCGTTTTAGAAGATGCTCTTTCCTTTAAAACACTAAGAAATATAATTTGGCCTGTAAGGTTAAATTCATTTACAAATCCAGAATATAATTCTGGGTATTTTGATATTGTAAGTAAATATCCAATTCGATTCGAAAATGGAAAATATTTTTTAAATGTATTAGGGAATCAAGTTGAATTATCTACATTAAATTCAAAAAATGGATACGACTTTTATTTTAATACCTCAGATTACAATCAATTTAAAAATCAAAATGAAGCTGATCTCGACTTTATTGTAAATAAAAAACAAAATATGCATACATTTATTGGTATATATAATTCAAATAGCAAATTATTCAATACAAAAAAATCTCGTTTACAATTATCAAGTATCTTAAGAAATATCGCAAGCTCATTAAGTAAAGATGAAAACTACCACGTGCCTAAAGGACATTTTGATACTTCAGAACCTGGAAACCAAGCAAATGTAAATTGGCCTATTCAATTAGACTTTTTTCCAGAAGATATTAGAGATATTAAAATAGCGATTCCTTATTTAACTGCTAAAAATAAAGTTTTGCAAAAATTTGAAGAACTTTCAAATAAGAACGGAATATCCATTGAATGGATAGATATGTCAGAGGATTATAATAAATCACTTGATGCTGATCTTCAAATTTTTATAGCACGAATACAAAATAACAGACAAATTTGGTTGCAAAATATATTAAATTCAAATTCTGTTATTTTTAATTTAGAAAAATTTCCAAAAACAATACTGACTCTTAAAGAAATAAATATTAAATCGGCTTCTACAATTCCAATAAAACAGGACTTATTAGAAAATTTTGAAAACTCAGCTTTCGAAGAAGTCTCAATCATCCCTATTTTTAGATATTATTTACATTCTTATTCAAGAAAAAATTTACCAATTGTATTAAATATCTCGGAAAATAAGGAGTTTTATTTTTCATTAAATAAAAACTAAAATTATACTTTAGAATTTTTTTGATATATATAGAAAAAATAGGTTCATATTGAATTTAAAATTCAATGTGAATTTATTTTTTTTAAAAAATAAAGGTGATTTTAATGACTTCATTCTATAAATCGATTTACAAAAGCTCATTGACCTTATTAACAGATTTCTATCAATTAACAATGGCCTATGGATATTGGAAAAGTGGGGTATCAGAAAAAAAGAGCGTCTTTCATCTTTATTTTAGAAAGAATCCTTTTAAAAGCGGATATTCTATAGCTTCAGGACTTGAGTTAGTAATTAATTATATAAATCAATTTCAATTTAAAAATGAAGACATTGAATATTTAAAAAATTTAAAAGGGAACGATGAAAAAAATATATTTGAACCAGAATTTTTAGATTATTTAAAACATTTAAAGTTTAGTTGTGACATTGACGCTGTTGAAGAAGGTACTGTTTTATTTCCGAATGAACCTATTCTTAGAATTTCAGGGCCTTTAATACAATGTCAATTACTAGAAACTCCATTATTAAATATAATTAATTTTCATACATTAATCACAACAAAAGCGGCTCGCATTGTTTCTGTAGCAAATAATATACCTGTTCTTGAATTTGGCATTAGAAGAGCGCAAGGAATTGATGGAGGATTGAGTGCTAGTAGAGCTGCTTATATTGGAGGTTGTTCAGGAACTTCAAATACATTAGCAGGAAAAATTTTTGATATTCCCGTTAAAGGAACACATTCGCATAGCTGGGTGATGGCATTTGAAAACGAGTTAGATTCATTTTATGCGCTTGCAAAAGTAATGCCTAATAATGTTGTGTTTTTAGTTGACACTTATGACACTTTAAATGGCGTAAAAAAAGCAATTGAAGTAGGAAATTGGCTAAAGAAACAAAATAAAAAACTAATAGGTATTCGTCTTGATTCTGGAGACTTAGCTTATCTTAGTATAGAAGCAAGAAAATTATTAGATCAATCAGGCTTTAAAGATACAATTATTATTGCTAGTAATGATTTAAATGAACACATTATTTCTAGCTTAAATGATCAAGGTGCTGCTATAACATCGTGGGGTGTAGGAACTCAATTAGTTACAGCTTTTGATGAACCCGCTTTGGGGGCTGTTTATAAATTAGCTGCTATTCAAAATATAGATGGGACTTGGAAACATTCTATTAAAATTTCAGAACAGTCTATTAAAATATCTACTCCAGGAATTTTACAAGTAAGACGTTTTTACAAAAATAATTATTTTTTTGCAGATATGATTTTTGATACATTAACAGAAAAAAATGAAATAGAGCCTATTATTATTGATCCAGAAGACATAAATCGTTTTTACAAAATTCCTAAAGAATGTGAATTTGAAGATCTTTTAAAACCAATTTATAAAAATGGAGTACAAGTTTATCAATCCCCAAAGTTAATTGAAACCCGTGAAAAATGTTTGAAAATGATTGATAAGTTGCACAGCAGTATTAAAAGATTATTAAACCCACATCACTATCCAGCAGGATTAGAAAAAAATCTTTTTGATTTAAAAACAAGCTTAATTCATAAAATGAAAGATAAAAATAATTCGTTTTCATAATAAAATAGCATTTTTTAATTTTGCAGTTCTCTAATTTTTTCTAAAGATTCTCTTGTTCCAAATATAAACAATTCATCGTCAACATTAAACATAAAAGTAGATATAGGGTTTTTAATTCTATTATTTTTTCTATTAACAGCTAGTACAATACAATTATAATTTACCCTAATTCCTAAATGCAAAATTGTTTTATCAATAAATGGGTGATCCGCATTTAACTTGATACCTGCTAATGTACATTGATCTAAAGATGCAAATAGTTCATCTTGTCGTTCTTCATTACAAAAGTTTTGAAGATCATAAATTGATTTTTCATTTCCATATACTAATAAGGTATCATTAGGCAATATTGATTCATTAGCTTTAGGCGAAATTATTGTTCTTGCCTCTCTAGCAATTGCAACAACATTTACTGTAAATTTCTCTCTTAATTTTAAATCTATTAAATTTTTTCCGACTATAATAGAATTTGAAGAAATACTCACAGGCACCAAATATTCGTCCCACGGAGCTAATCTATCTAAAGTAGCTGTAACATTTTTAGAAGTCATTAACATATAATTTTTTTTCAAACGGTTTTTTGTATTATTAATTAAAAAATTTATCCCTTTAAATAAAGAATATTTTTCATAAAATGGAAGCATTTTATTTTCTAAAGAGAATTCAATCACAGATTGCGAATAAGATTCTATTAATTTATAAGTTGAATTAGGTAAAATGAATTCAGCTTTATCTGCTAATAATAAAGTACTCTTAACAATAAAAGGGGTGATTAATATCGTTATAATTGCAGTTGCTACAATAGCAGAAAAATTTTGATTATCTATAGCACCTAGACTTACTCCAACCTGAGCAATAACAAATGAAAGCTCACCGATTTGAACCATAAATCCACTAATACGAATTGAATCTTTAACACCTCTACCAGCAAATAGATTAAAAAATAAATTTATAGTAAATTTTCCAACAACAATTGTACAAACTGCAGCTAAAATAAACTGCCATTTATCAATTATAATTTTCGGAGAAAATAGAAATCCTATAGATACAAAAAAAACAAGTGCAAAAATATTTTTTACGGGTTCGATAATAGACTCTATTTTTCTAATTTCTCTACATTCAGATAATATAGAGCCCATAATAAAGGCTCCTAGCGCAGAAGAAAAATTCCATGAGGCAGAAAGAAAAGCAAGACCTAATGCTAAACCTATACTTAAAATAACTAATAATTCTTCTTTTCCTGCTAGAAAAGCGGAATGAATGATTCTTGGTAATAATAAAGTACCTAATAACCACCAAAGTAAAATACTGCATAGAAAAATAGGTAACAGTTCATATAATTTAATTTCACTTCCCGTTACAGAAGTTGAAAGCCAAATAATCATAAAAATAGCTACGGAATCTTCAACCAACAAAACAGCCATTAATTTATCTGCAAAACGAGCACTTGTTAATTGCTTATCTTCAAGTATTTTAATAATAACGGCGGTTGAAGCAGTCGATAAAACGGCGCCAATAAAAAGAGTTTCCGTTCCTGTAAGCCCTAGCGCACGACAAACTTGCGTACCTACAAACCACATGAGCAATGCTTGAAGTACACCTATTATAATTGGTGATGATCCTAATGATTTTATTTTACGGACACCAAAGTGAAGCCCCATTGAAAACATCAATAGCAAAACACCTATCTCTGCAAGAGTACTGGCAGAATCTTTACTAACAACATATGGTGTATAAGATATTGGCAACGAAAGGAGGACTCCACCAAAAATATACCCAAGAAGAAGAGGAAGCTTAAGGAATTTTTTAAAAATCCAGCCAAATGCACCTCCTGTAAGGAGAATGGCAGAAAGATCTTGGATAAAAATATTATGCATTAATATCAACTCCACATAAATTTGAAGATCACCTTAAGATAACTCAAAATTTTGTTTTTTAACAAGGATTCTCTTTAAGCAATTTTTTCACTAGGAGTTTTTATGAAAAGCTTAAACATTTTTATGCAAGAACTTTTAGATTATGCAGGCTTATACCCACCTACAAATTTAACTTTACAAGAATCTTTAAATAATTTCTCCAATTACTACTTTCACAAACAGAAAGACTGGTTAGGAAATTTTATTTTACCTGTAAATAAAATTGACGAAACTATTTTAATTTTAACAGAACAAAATACCTTTCAAAAATTAAATAATAAAGCTTGCTTTTCAATCATAATTTCAAATTGTGAAAATATTTCTGATTATTCAAACATTTTAGAAAATGATATTTTACTTATTAAAAAATTAATTCGTCAATTTGAAAACAAAATTATTGTTAACTCAATTGAATTTTTTCCACCAAAAGAAATATTTAAATCAAATAATTCCAATAAAATAATTGATATTTTAAATGTATTATTAGATAAATTTTCCAGTATTGAAAGCATAAATCAGTTATTTTGTGAAATTCCATTTATAGATAATATGGATCAATATATCGAAAAAATATCAAATTTTAATAATAATTACTCAAACAAATTTGCTGTTAAATTAAGAACAGGTGGTGTTACACCTGCTCAAATACCTCCTGCTAGTCAAATCGCAAAAGCGATAAGAATATGTGCAGAACATAAAGTTCCCGTGAAGGCAACTGCAGGATTGCATGTACCCGTTCCTAACGATAATCGCCATGTAGGAGCAAGGTTACATGGATTTTTAAATATATTTTCTTGTTTTCTTCTTTGTTATGAGAATTTAATGAGTATTGAAAATATGGAAAAAATAATTTTAGAGTACTCATATTCAAATTTTAAATTTACAGAAAATGGCTTTCGCATTGAAGATCATTTTATTTCAAATGAAAAAATGACGGAATTACGAAAATCATTTATAAAAAGCTTTGGTACTTGCAGCTTTATAGAACCAATTGATCATTTAATAGAAAATCATATTCTTTAAAGGAATCCTTATGCGCGAATTAAAGTCATGGCTAGAAATTACGAAATCACACGATTTTTCAATTTATAATATACCATTTGGTGTTTTTTATACAAATCAAAATCAAAATACCGCTCGTTGTGGAGCCGCTATTGGCGATTATATTATTGATCTAAATGAACTCATGCGGTATGGTTACTTTAAAGAAATAAAAGAATTACATAATGAAATCTTTAATCAAAATGCTCTTAATGAATTTTTCAGTCTTGGAAATTCTGTTTGTAATTCTGTTCGTGAAAAAATCCAAAATTTATTTTTAGTAGAAAATAACTCTCTAAAATCTCATCCTGATCATATAGAAAAAATTTTAGTGCCCTCTCACTCAGCTAAAATGATGCTCCCTATAAAAGTAAAAGACTATGTCGATTTTTACTCGAGCTTAGATCATGCTGTTAATGTGGGCAAAATGTTTCGTGATGAGAAAAACCCGCTATTACCAAACTGGAAACACATACCCATTGGCTATCACGGCAGAAGTAGCTCTATTGTAGTTAGTGGCACAAATTTTAAAAGACCTAAAGGACAACTTTGCGCCCCTGATTCTAATGAACCTACTTATAGTTATTCAAAACAAATGGATTTTGAATTAGAAATGGCTTTTATTACAAACAAGAATACCGCCTTAGGGGAAGTTCTCACACCAGACAATGCTAAAAATTCTATATTTGGGCTCACTCTATTTAATGATTGGTCTGCGCGTGACATTCAAAGATGGGAATATGTTCCATTAGGACCTTTTCTAGGAAAAAGCTTTGCCAGTTCCATGTCTCCTTGGGTTGTCTCTTTAGAGGCGTTAGCTCCGTTTGCCTTGCCCGCACCAGAAAAAGACACTCCCGAGTTAGACTATTTAAAATGTTCTGCAAAAGCTCATTATGATATTTGTCTAGATGTCTATATTCAAACGGAAAAAATGAAAGAACCTTTTTTAATATCCCAGTCTAACTATAAATATATGTATTGGAATTTACTTCAGCAATTGGCTCATATGACTTCAAATGGAACTCCTATAAGCGTTGGAGATGTCTATGGAAGCGGGACCATTAGCGGTCCTACAGCAAACTCGTATGGCTCCATGCTAGAACTTAGTTGGAAGGGCACTAAGCCCATAAGCTTACCAGATGGTACAAACAGAAGCTTTTTGCAAGATGGAGATTCTATTATCTTTAATGGCTACGCTATAAAAGACAATATCAGAGTTGGTTTTGGTAGTCTTACTGGAATTATTCTTTCGAATTAAAAATCACAAACTCTTGGGTATGATTCCAGCCTTTTGAATGTCTTTTTGGAAGACACTTATTTTTTTGATTCTCCTTATAATATTTTTAATTCCATATAAATATAACATATTTTCCCATATTAAATACTTTTATTAATAATTTCAAATAGTTAAACTATTTGAAAAGATTGTCTTCATTTTTGACGAAACATATAGTGTCTAGTACTTTCTAGTCTTCAATAGTAATCAACATGTATGGGATTCGTAAGGAAGCAATTTTTCCCAAATGATTTATCCCATAAGGACTTTTTTAATTAGATTATTTTAATAATTATGGACTTCTTATATATTTCTTTAGAAAGGAAAGTTTTATGCGTAAGTTACAAGAAGCAGTTCGATTTCCTCAGTCTGTTCAACTCTTTCGTTTTTGCTTTCGTGTTCTAGAGCTAAGACAGCCAAATGATAAAGTTCACGATCAAGACCTTGGTTCTATTCTTAATTATAACCCAAGTGATACAAGTCACTGGAAACGCGGAAAAAAAGCTATCCGCAATGTTCAATCTCTAGAAAACTTAGCTAAAGCTCTAGATGTTGACCTAGAAATCATCCAAGATCTTGCAGATGGTTTAGTAGACTTAGACGAAGCTTGGTGCGACTTCTGCGATGCAGAAGAAGAACGCCGCCTATCTTTAGAAGAGCCTGGAGTTCGTATTGAAAGACGCGATAGAAGTCTTGAAATCGAAAAAGTAGCTCAAGAAATATTAGCTAAAGCAAATGTTACTACTGTACCAGTTCATATCCCAGAACTTATCTCTGCATTTCCATTCATCCAATTGATGCCTGGTGATGTTTCTGACAAGCTCGCACGTAGTTCCCGCGTAAGACCTGGTCATTATGCAATTCGTTTCCGTAAAGGTGACATCAGAGCGCACACACGTACAGCAATTGCTCGCGAAATCGCTCGTATCGTACTTCTTTCTGAAAGAGAGAAATTCAAATTCACAAGCCGTTGTGAAACACTTTCTCAAGCAGAAATCGTTGATTTTGCAAATGCACTTTTAGTTCCAAGAGAAGCTCTTGCTGTTGAAATTCAAAAAATTTCTACACGTGTAAATATGGTTAAAGCTCTTGCTGACTTATTTTGGGCTCCAAAATCTGTTATCCGCTCTAGACTTTCTTCCATTCTATTTGAAACAGCTTCCAACAGTGTATTTGAAGCTGCTGCACTTGAAGCAAGAATTTCTGTTCAAGACAGAACTGAAATGGCAGATGAAGAGTTTCTTGATGAAGAGTTTAGTGAAGATGCAAATTCCCTTTCTTTTTCCAAAAAGCAAGGTCGTACAACCCCTACAAATGCACCTAGCTCAGTTCATTAATCAAACATATTTCAAATAAATTTTATTTGATGAATAAAAAAAGAGTGATTCTCATAGGTCACTCTTTTTTTTATTCTTGATTTTTTTACATTTTGAGGCAATGTTTAGTGTCAAGCCTAATTAAGGAGGTTTTCTCGAAATGGTGATTATTCTTAATAAAAAATCGAACCCTACTAAAGTTAGCATGATGGCTCGCAAAGTAATGGATGACGATGATGAAGATGAAGATGAATATATAGATGAAGAAGAAGAGGATGACGACGGGATACCTGAGATTCGTAGTGATCTTGACTCTGACGAAACAAAACCAAAAACATTAACGCGTAAAGAAGCGATTGATATTTTGCAAACAACTCGTGATTTTTCTAAACTTGATTTTCGTAAAGCAAATTTGGCAAAACTAGACTTTTCTAATTGCAATTTTGAAACATCTAATCTTTCTTATGTAAATTTCAAAGATTCCAATTTAGAAGGATGTAATTTTACAAATGCTAGTCTTTGGAATGCAAATTTAGAAGGAGCAAATTTAACAAGAGCTAATCTTGAAGATGCCGATCTCGACTATACAAAACTAAGAGGCGCTATTTTGTACAGAGCCAATGTACGGAGAGCAACGCTTCCTACAGATTTAATCCCTCGCGATGAAATCTTACGTTCCATTAATGAAGGAACAAAAGTAAACAGATAATTAAAATCTCTTTAAAAGTATTAAATTTAAAAAGCTATCTTTACTTAAAGATAGCTTTTTTAAAATTAGAGTTATGATATTAATAAAATTCACTAAATATCCTCAAAAATATCACGATTTATTTTTGAATCAAAAGCAAAATTTAAAACTGAAAAAATAACTTTATCTTCATTTATTAAAATTAAAGAATTTAATTTTAAATAATTATTTATTTCTAAATCTAAATCCTTAAGAAAATCTAAATAATATTCATATAATTGAACTTCTTTTGCTAATGACAATATAGATAAAAGAATTTTAATATAATCTGCTATGATTTCTTCTTCTATTTTTTCAGGAGTCATATTAAACTTAAAGTAAGATGCAAATGATTTTTTTTCATTTATCCTTTTATCAATTGTAATTAAATTATTGTCAAAATTATAATGATTTACTTTTTCATGAAGTTGAATCATTTTTTCATTAATAGCCTTAGAAAGCGAAACAATATTGCTTAATTTATCTTTATATATATCAGATATTTTATGAATGACTTCAATAGGATCACTTTTTCTATAATTTATAAAGAACTCAAATGCTGTAGATCTAGGAAATTTATTATGATCTAATTGTTTATCTTTGAACTCTTCATACTTTTCAGAGATTTCAGTCCAAGTACCTTCATAATTTGATTTAACGCTGGAAGATAGTTTTACTCCTAAAACAGTTGTAATAAGACTAAATGGATTTGCTGTGAAACTTGAAAATATCGAATTTGAAAATATAGTGCCACTTGTTTCTAATACTTTTAATTTATCTAAAATATTTGCCGTCAAGTTCACTGCACCTAAAACATAATTACCTGATTTATAAATACCAGAAATTTTCGTAAGTATAGAACTAACTTTTTTAAATTTATTTTTAACAGAAGAACTATTTGATAAATACAAAATACCGTCTAATAATCCTAAAGAACTCCATAATCCCCAATCATATATATCAGAGTATTTCATAAACACATCTGTAACTTTCGAAGTATTAATAACTTGAACAGCTTGCCTTACAAATAATTCATTACCACCAATATTATTTAAGTTATTAATCGCACTTTCTTTAAAAGTTTCATTTTTGCTAATATCTGAGTATAAAGGATTATTAGGGTTTATTTTGCTTGATTCATTAAATAACTTTTTAAGTTCTAATTCACTTAAATGGTTTGGTGATGAATCATTTAAAGAAGTTATAATAAAATCTAAAAATAAATTAGCTTTATTAATAGAACCTATTTTTGTTGACGCTATTTCCGATATTTTTTTATAATAATTTTTTAAATTATTATTATAATCATACTTATTATTAAAATGCTTTAGAAAAATTTTAAAATCACTATTTCCACGAAGCATAATAAGTAAACTTTTGGAAATAAATTTCATTGACTCAGCCTGTACTTTTAATGTCTGCTCAACCGTATTTTTATTTCTATAGTAACTCATTGCTTTATAATAAATATCTTTATTTTTATTAATTGCATTATTATAAGCAATATCATTAGAATTTAAATTTGAAAAAAACTCTCTACCAGCAATAAAATCATTATATAGTTTTTGCTGATTGATTCGGAATTTTACGTAATATTTAAATGAATTTGAAACATAATAATTAAAATCACCATTTCTTGATGTAATTTGCTCTAATTGCTTCAAAACGTCTTTTAATTTATATAAATCAAAATCTAATTTATGATCAATATTTTTGTAAATTGAATTTGAAATATCAAATTCAGAATTACCAGTAGCTAATGACATATTTTTATTAAATTTTTCATTATCAATATGATAGTAAGCATTACTTCTAATACCAATATTGTAGACTCTTTTTAAGGTATTTATTAATTGATCTTTAGCAATTCCAATTCCAGTTACAGTTGCTGTCGTTATCAAAGTGGAAGCGACAGTTACCCCAGCAGGAGGAAAAACAAGAGACACTAGTATTCCATGAAAACTTACAACAGGAGATATAAAATATTCATATATTTGCATATCTGTGAATGTTAAATAGTAATCAGCTCGATCTCCATAATTTTTATTTAAAGTTTCTCTGACAATATTTTCATTTAATTTATGTAAAACTTTTGTCAAAATTTTATCAATTTTATTTTTATCATAAATTTCAAGAATAAATTTACTTAATTTTTCGTACTCCTGATAAAACTTCTTAAAGTCTCTGTTTTCTTCATTTCCCAAAACTTTCATAAATTCCGTTTTATCTAAAGTTTCTTTACTTAAGTTATCAATATCTCTTTTATTATTAACAAATTCAAGAATTTTACTTGCATTATTTCTATACTTAATATTTTCAATTTCTTTTTGTAATATTAATCGTTTCTTTTTATCATTTACTTCATCATACTTTTTATTATCAACTATTCTTAGAATTTCTCTAAAATTACCATTATTCCTATAAATATCAATACATCTACTTAAAATTAAAAGATTATTCATATAATTTTTATTTAAATTACCTCTAGAAAAATAAAATAGAGACTCATTATATAAAACAAAAATTCGGAACATAACCCTATAATAAGGATTAATATCATCTGTAGAAAAAACGATTTTATTAGCTATGTCTTGTTTATTAGATATACTATAAAACTTGTCATTTGAAACTGGACACACAATTAAGCTCCTTCAATAAAATTTTTGGTTTCATTAAAACCAAATTAAATTTTTATTAAAACCAGTTAATGTGAAGCAAAATTTATACCAATAATTAACTCTATATAATTTAATATGTTAAATATTTTTAAGACAGATTTTTTTTTTTAAATAGAAAATAACATCTTTTAGAAGAATAAAAAAAGACAAATTATATTAATAATATATATAAGAAATATGAGAAAATAGATTATTTAATTCATCGCATAATTCAAAAACAAGAAAAAATATAACTATTTTATTAAATAAAAAAAATCGCCCAAAAGGCGATTTTTTTTTTAAAATTATAATGGCGGGATGGACGGGACTTGAACCCGCGACCTCCGGCGTGACAGGCCAGCGTTGTAACCAACTCTACTACCACCCCACTCATGTGAACAACTGTATGCCAGAGAAGATTAACCAATGCAAGCAAATATATAAAAAAAATTGTTTTTTTTATATATGTAATTACAACTACTTAAAAGACCTTAAAAATCCGCCAAAAAGGATATAAAGTCCAAACAAAATTGATAAAATAGCAAAAATATAATAAAAAATATTAGATATTGAATACTTAGGCTTTCCTTTTTTATTTGCCTTTTGAAGACCTTTATAATGCCCTTGTTGGGGTGTTTTATTATTTTGATGATTTTTTATATTACGAGCTAAAGAATCAGAATGGGCTCTACCACTTCCATGCTTCTGCTTTTTATACTCAGCTTTATGCTTATGGTCACTTATTTGAATAATTTTGCCACCCGAATTATTATCATTATTATTACTTTGAAATGAGCATAATTGGAATAAGTTTCTCACCATGATGAAAGCTCCTCGAGAAGAGAAGAAGGATTTATAGAACCCTATGCATTCTTAATTATATATTTAATTGCATACTTACCAATATACATTAAAAAATCTATTCATCAAATATATTTGTTGACATACGCATCATATTTCCATGCAAACTCGAATTGCTTCTAAATAACTGTATTTTATTACATTTTTCTTGAAAATAAGATAATGTGAAATCATTTTTAAATAAAAATAATGGATACCCTTGCATATCTCGTACACTTACCACATCTGTAGCTGCTTTGGCTTCAGCTATTTCTTCGGCAGATGCATTTGTCCAACGCGCATGTTTATATGCAAGAGAATCTAAAGAACAATCAACATTGTACTCATTTTTTAATCTAAAAAGAAGTACATCAAATTGTAAATTCCCAACAGCTGCTAAAATAGGATCACTTGCCGATCTACTCTCATCCACAAACATTTGAACAGTGCCTTCCTGACACAACTGCACTAACCCCTTTAATAATTGCTTTCGCTTTAAAGCACTGCTTGTTCTTACAACAGCAAAGTTTTCGGGAGCAAAGGATGGAATTCCTTCAAATTCAAAAGTTCCTCCTTCAACCAAAGAGTCTCCAATGGAAAAAATACCTGGGTCATAAATACCGACAACATCTCCTGCGTAAGCTTTTTCTAAGGTACTTCTATCTTGCGCAAAAAACTGTTGAGGGTGAGTCAAACGGATTTCTCTATTTAATCTTGGAATTGTTACGTTAACTCCAGCCTCATACACACCACTAACGATTCGCAAAAAAGCAATACGATCTCTGTGTTTTGGATCCATATTGGCTTGAATTTTAAAAATAAATCCACTGAAATTTGTAGATAAAGGCTCTATTTGCCCTTGATTACTTCCTTTAGAAGAAGGAGGTGGGGACATTTCAAGAAACTTTTCTAAAAATAAACGGACGCCAAAATTTGTCATAGCGGCACCAAAAAAAACAGGAGAAAGCTCTCCACGTAAGAATCTTTCATTTGAAAATTCATCGCCTGCCATTTCAAGCATTTCTAAACCATCAAGAGATTCTGTTAAAAGATCCTCAGGAACAAGTTCAGATATTTTTTCCTTATCAGAAAGGGGTATTACTCTAGCAACAGTTTCTGTTGTCGTATTTCTTCCCTCAAAGTAGTGAAGACTTTTTGTGTTTCGTTCAATAATCCCACGGAATCTTTCACCGGAAGACACAGGCCAGCTCATAGGATAAGTAGCAATCCCTAAAACACTTTCAATTTCATGCATCAATTCAAGAGGATCGCGAGACTCTCTATCGAGTTTATTTACAAAAGTAAAAATAGGAATGCCACGAAGCTTGCATACTTCAAAAAGCTTGATAGTTTGGGGTTCTACACCTTTAGCAGCATCAATTAGCATGATTGCCGCATCTGCGGCAGCTAAAGTTCTGTAAGTATCTTCAGAAAAATCTTGGTGCCCTGGTGTATCGAGAAGATTGCAAATAAAGTTACGATATTCAAAATTCATTACGCTGGTAGATACCGAAATTCCGCGTTGTTTTTCGAGTTCCATCCAGTCGGAGGTGGCAAATTTCTTAGATTTTTTTGCTTTAACGGATCCTGCTAAACGTATTGCTCCTCCAAGAAGCAATAACTTTTCCGTCATTGTCGTTTTTCCTGCGTCAGGATGTGAGATGATAGCAAACGTTCTTCTTCTGTTTACTTCATTGCTTAGTATATTTTTGTCAATGGAAGACATGAGTTTCTCCTAAGGGGATACTAAAAATGACTGCTTTTTGCTAGCACAATTTTGACACTAAGGGAATTTCAGAGGTACAAGATTGCGAGGATACTTGAGAACAGGTGAATCACTACATGCACCAAGAGGCATTTTTCATGAATCAGGTAAGCTTATTACAACTTAGAGAAGTCGCAGATCAATTGATTTTGCTCGCTGGCACTTTCCAAATTAAACCCCATTATCTTCGCGCTAAACAAATAAGACAAGCCGATAAATCGCTTATTGCGGTTGACGCTTTTTTTTCACAAGAATTAGCCTCCGAAGCAAAACAATGGTCAGAATCCATTGAAGGACTTAGTGTTCTTCGCAAAAAACTAGCTTCAGTTGAAGAAAAGCAAAATGAAATTGAAGAGCTAGATATCAGAATAAACACGCTGAACAAAACAACATTGCCTTGGATATCCCTTGAAGATAGCGAACGGCAAAAAATCATTCAAAATGCTAAAAGAGCACAAGACTTCATTAACAACCACCTAGAAAAAACTGAAGCACATATTATTCATAGATACAATAGATTTTCTGCGTTAAAAGAACTTTCGCCTTACGCTGACAA
The DNA here is from genome assembly GCF_009208775.1 of Silvanigrella paludirubra. Lineage (NCBI taxonomy): Bacteria > Pseudomonadati > Bdellovibrionota > Oligoflexia > Silvanigrellales > Silvanigrellaceae > Silvanigrella > Silvanigrella paludirubra. Next base: position 339,950 of record NZ_WFLM01000005.1, read on the forward strand.
TGCAAACTATCTATGCGAAGCTGTTTTCCATTATGAAAATAGAGAAAAATATGAAGCAAATATAGAAAAAGTAGAAAAAAAGAATTTAGGAGCTAAAGAAAGATTAAAAACAGTAAATCGTGGATTTTGGCTTGCTGTTATTTTTTGTATTTTTATTGTTACAATTCCTATCTGTTTTTTATTTGCTTTAAGCCTTTGGAAACGTAAAAAAGAAATTGAAAATCAAATTGCAAATGCTGAAGAAACTTTAAGAAGAGAAAACAAAAGACTTATTGCAGCAGAAGAAGGATCCGTGGTCGCTCAAGATATTCGCTCTTTATTAGGCGAAATATCTTTAGAACAAATCAGAGATACCCTTGCTGAAGTTCGTGATCTCCGTGCTGAATTTCAAGGCCCAGAAAGAACAACAAGTTCAACTGCAATTCTTCTTAGTTTTATAGATTTACATAAAATCAAACTTTGTGAATTATTTGGAGACATACCTGAAAATCCTATTAAAACTTTTAAATGGCTTTCTGATTATGTCACTAAATATCAAAATACTGAAACAACTATTAAAAATTTAATCGCAAGAAAAAATGAAGTTACACAACAGCAAAAACAACTAACAAAAGGTTATTCATCTGAAATTTTAATAAATAGCATTAAAAAACTTGAATTGGTTGTTGAAAGTACCATGCGGTTTCCATTTGATCAGGAAAATAAATCTTATTTTTCTGATATTTGCAAAAATATTCCTCCGTTACTATCACAAGTCAAAGAAGTTTTATTTTTTGTTAGTAGAAGTCATCCGATTGACGTTCAATACTGGAATATGTTGCGTATCAAAATTCAAGGGTTTTCAAATATAATGTCACTATGTGTTCTTGATGCTGAAATTGCTAATATGGATTCAGCAAATGAAGTTTTAAAGGAAGTAAATTCGTAAAACAGTTCATTAAAAGTAAGGAAACCCTTGTGATGAAATCAATGTGGATTGCTCTAAGTCTATCTTTGCCTTTTAGCCCTTTTGCTTATGGAGAAGGTGAAGAAAATAAAATCTCATTTGATTTTTCAAAAATGACAATTTCTACATTTGGGGTTTTTAATACCAATCAAGAAGAACAAAATAGTAGTTTAAAAGCAGAAGTAAATGCGCGAAAAAATGCCATTCAAAATATTGGAAATTATTTTAAAACCACTTGTCAAAAAATTGAAAAAGGTCAGCTAGGAACTAAACCGGAATGGGAAAATTTTTTCCATTCACAAGGAAGCGAAATTTTTTCAAATGGAGTTGTAAAAGTTTCTTTAGCAGCTCCCTTTAGAGATGTTTTGAAAACACCAAACAACTCTAAAAAGAAGCCAGTTCTAACAGATGATGGCAAAAAAATTGCTTTTTCTATGCTTTTTACATTGCCTGGAAATTCCGTACAATGTGGAGCAATTATTCTTGATGTTGGAAGTAATAAAAAAGTTTTAATTTCACCATCAAAAGTAGTTTCTTCTTCAATTGGACTCACTGTAGTTAAATTAGTATATGATGGAAAATCAGAGTTAAAGCCAGCGACACCTGAAGACGCAACCATTATTCAAAACTCAACACTTGCAAAGGATCCATATGTACCTGCCAGTGTTATTCCTATTGTTGTTGTGGTTCCCGAACCATAGCATTGCTGAGTTTCATAAAACTCTAAATGAAAAACAAACCATTTATAAAGAAGAAATTCCTTTTGTTATTTTTATTTGTGAATATTGTGAAAAAAAACAAGAAAAAGTATCTATAAGTTATAATCCTAAACTAGTCCAAAATATTTCAAGCTTTCATTTTGTTTCAAACTCAAACTGGACTGCAGATGTCCAATTATTATTAAAAAAACAACAAGAAACGGAATATCAATTAACAGGAAATAAATCTTGGCCACCACATATTCCATATTCCATTTCCCCACTGATTTTGAAAAATGGATTACTCATTTTTTTAAATTATAGTGCTGAATCTTCTTCAAATTCCAAAGCTATAAATAGCAAATATATTCTTTATTACAAAAAAAGAATCATTATTGGCAAAAATGAAGAGGAGATAAAATCATCATTAAATGAATATCTTCCTAAATTAAATAAAAGAGATGGCATTCGTTTTTATATTTCTAAAGAAATTTCTGGAGATAATATTACTGATATAGAAAAAGTAATAAAAAACTTTACAGCTGATAAAAATTCGATAATTATCCCATACGAAGTGACTTCTGATGGAGTCCGATACAGAAGCGATATTGATACAACACGTATCATGCAGGCTATAAAACAAATTAACCAATTTGTTCCAAATTTATCGGCACAAAAACCAAATGGAACAAATGATATTATAGAAATTACTAAAACAAAATGAATCAAAACACCGTCATTTTTAAATACACAATTCTTGCTTACAATGAACTAAAAAAAATAAAATATAATAAAACTTCTTCTCCAAAAGAAGATGAATTTTTTAATAAGTTTACAAAATCAATTCAAAAAAATAATGCTTTTATAAGTTCTGACATATTATCAGAAGAATTAGCAAATATATTTTTAAACCAAGCAAACATAGTCTGTGAATTTGAAGCTCTCACATTTATGCCAGATGAAAGTAGATTAGATTATGAAAATACTAAAAATGATTTAAATTATTATATAAATAAAATAGATCATCTTTTATTAAAAAATAATTTTGAGTTTACAAAAAACTTCAACGAGCATGATTGGCGAATTTTAATTTCATTTATGGCTACTTTTAAAGAATGGGTAAATAATATTAAATTTTTTGAAATAGATAATGAAAAAAAATATGAAGTTTTAAAAGAATCTCCCTTAATATCTATTTGTCACCTATAAAAAATAACAGGTATTTACCAATGAGCATCCAAAAACAAACATGGACTTTAATTTCTAATAACATCAATGAAAATAGCAAGTATTTGATAATTAATGATAATGAACACCATTATGGATATAATGTTCTTAGAATAAAAGAAAGAACATCAATTCAAGTTACTAACTGCCGTGGAATTATTGCAGAAGGAATCGTTACATCTGCTAATAAAAAAGAACTAGTAATTGATATTAATTCCGTAAGAAAAATTGAAAAGACAAAACTAGAAATAAATTTATGGCTTGCCATGCCAAAACCAACAACACTTGACGAAGTCATAGCAAATTCTTCTGAAATGGGCGCAAATCAAATACATATATTTAAAAGCGAAAAAGCGGCATCAAAAGCACCTATAAAGCTAGATAAGTTAATACAATTAAGTAACGAAGCTACTCGAATTAGCAAAAGCGCCTATTCTTCTGAAATTTTCTGTTATGATAGTTTGAATCACTTTTATCAAGAATATGTATCAAAATCAAATTCAAAAAAAATAATACTATTTTGTGATGAATCACATGTATACGAAGGTAAAATTACAAATTCAATTCTTAATAAAATTCAAGAAAATTACAAAAAAAATATAGAAGAAATTTGTATTTTAATTGGACCAGAAGCTAGTTTTTCTGACAATGAAAGAGAATTAATTTTAAATAAACTAAATGTTATTCCAGTTTCTTTAGGTAATAATATTTTAAGAGTTCCAAATGCAACAGCAAGCGCTTTAGGTGTTGCCATTAGTTTTGTAAATGATATTTCAAATAAAGAATAAGATGGTTTATAAAATTATCAAGGCTTAAATATTATTAACTAAAACATGGAGTTTTTATTTGCAGATTTTTCTGGAATTGCCTGAATAACATCCCAGTGTTCCACAATTTTACCGTCTTTAACTCTAAAAATATCTACGATTGCAACACCTCTATCTTCTTTACTTTCTTTAGAATGAACATGTAAATATACCAGATCTTCTTCCGCAGCAGATCTTTTTATTTCTGATATCGCTTGTGGATATTTTTTAAAATAGGGGACAAAATAATCAGTAAATGCTTTTTTTCCATTTGGCACATGAGGATTATGTTGAATGTATTGATCACCAATATAAAGATTTGCTGCTTCTTGAGGTTTATGATCTTTAAAAGCCATATTATAAAATTCTGTTACAATTTTTTTATTTTCTTTCTCTTTATCTGAAAAAGCAAATAGAGAAGAACTGCCACTTAGCAATATGGAGCAAGCTAGAATTTTTAAATATTTAAATTTTGAGTAACTATTTTTTGCCATGGATTCAGATTCCTTTTTAATGAATTTGAAATAGTAATATGATTAAAATCAATATAAATGAATTTAAATTTTTAATCAATAAAATAAATAAAAATTTTAGTTTTGATAACGTATTTTATTATATTCATCAGTTTTTATATAGTTTTTAGCTTCTTCATCAAATTTTTTTATAATATCGCCATTAATATCTTTTCGAAAAGCTATATATAAATTATTTATATTAATTAAAATATCAACTTTATTTATTACATTAAAATTTTTTATTTTCATTTTTTTATATTGATTATACTGATCATCATTTAAAACAGTAAAATCTGACTCAAAATTAATGATTGAATTAATACAAGATAATTGGTCAAATTTTTGAATTTTTTTTGTTTCATTATATTCTAAAATTTTTTGTATTGGTTTTTCAATAAAATAACCTAATGAATGACAATATATTGAACCCTTGAAATCTTCTATATTTATTTTATTTTTATTATTTGTAAAAATATAAGATTTTATTTCGACAAGACTTACTTTTGAAAAATTAACTTCAAGACTTCTTTCTTTTGTAAGAACATACGGAAAAGTTGCGTCATATTTTGAATTTTTAACCATATCATATCCCCGTGCCCAAGGTAAAAAATCTAAAGTATAAGAAATATTTAATTTTATTAAGATTTTTTTAACAATAGAAGAAAAAATACCTCCATCTTTTAATTTTTCATCACTGTATGGAGAATAGTCATTTCCTGTTACTAATTTTAAAGAATTAGAACCCTCTAAGGAAAAACAATTCAAATGCAATATAAATAAAAATAAAATACTCTTTTGGTATATAGTAAAACAAAACATCTAGATCCTCTCTATAAAATTAGAATTAAATGTTATTATATTCAAAACCATAATCAAAAAATATTTTTTGATATATAAGTTATATTAGGTAAATATTACATCCTATTTAGATTAATAAATACTCAAAAAATGACCTTTAAAACCTGTCAAATTTAATTTATATTAAAACAAAATAGCTTATGTTAAATTTTTTTAATCATGAATAATTTAAACATGGAAAAGTATTGAATGATATTATATAAAAATATGCCAAAAATTTATATTATATTTTTTATTTTTATTTTTACCCATCAAGCTCATGCACTCATGATTATAAAGCATAACTTAAGTGCATCTGAAAATGAAAACTCATTGAGTTATGAATACGCCATTTTAAAATTAATTTTAGATAAATCTAAAGATAAATATGGCGAATACCAATTAGTAAAATCGATAAAAATGTCGCAAACTCGAGCATTTCATGAGTTGAGTAAAGTTGACTCAGAAGTAAATATAATCGCATCAATGACTTCTATAGAGAGAGAAAAGAAATCATCTCCAATTAGATTCTGCTTATTTAAAGGACTTTTAGGAGTTCGCATTCCTATTGTTTTAAAAAGTGAAAAGGAACGAATTGAAAAAATAAAAACGTATTCAGATTTAAAGAAACTTAGCGCAGGGCAGGTATTTGATTGGCCTGATACACATATTTTAGATGCTAATAATATGAATGTCATAAAGGCAACCATTTATACAGGATTATTTCCTATGCTTGTCTTAAAGCGATTTGATATTTTCCCATTAGGAGCTTTAGAAGTTTATCAAATTGAAAAAGAGCATGAAGCTAAATACAATTTAAGTGTTATTGAAAAATGGGCAATTGCCTATCCAACAGGTTATTATTTTTTTGTAAATAAAAAAAATAAAATATTAGAAGAACGACTAAATTATGGATTTATAAATGCAATTAAAGATGGCTCATTTGATGAAGTATTTAATAGATATAATAATAATTTTTTACAAATCGCCAAATTAGAAAATAGAAAAATATTTAAACTAAAAAACCCAATTTTACCTAAAACGACTGTATTTAAAGACAAAAACATATGGCATCCATTAATAATGAAAGAGTTTTCTGAATTTTAAAATTCTTAAAAAATGAAAAGGACTACCTTTGCCAATAAGATAACAAAAGCAGTCCTTAACTGAATTGAAATTTAGTATTATGAATGTAATGATAAAATTAAAAAGAAAAAATTAATTTGACTTTAAATTTTTCCGTCTAAAGTCAAAAGAAATTTATATTTATCTGGCCTTCTATCTCTAAAAAAACCCATTCCAGCTCGAAAAGTTTTTGCTTCGGTAAAATTTAAATCGGCATATAATATACATTCCGATATTCTATCTGCCTCAGCTTTTTTCTCGCCCATAAAATCGCAAATAAAAGAGCTGCCATAAAATGTCATATTTTTTTCAACACCAACACGATTAGGAGCTGCTAAATAAACAGAATTACATACAGCATGACCAATCATAGCTCTCTGCCACATATCTTTCGTATCAATAGAATGAGCTTCTGGAGGCTCTGATCCAATTGCAGTAGGATAAAGTAATAAATCCGCTCCTTGCAATGCCAAGCTACGCGCGCATTCAGGAAACCACTGATCCCAACAAATACCAACTCCAATATTTCCAAAACTGGTATTCCAAACTTTAAACCCAGTATCGCCTGGATTAAAATAATATTTTTCTTGGTAACAAGGGCCATCTGGAATATGAGTTTTACGATAAATACCCAATAAATCACCATTCGCATCAATCATAGCTAAACTATTAAAATATGCCTGACCCGATTTTTCAAAAAAGCTGATAGGTAACACAACATTTAACTTTTTAGCCAAAGCTTGAAAATGCTTTAAAAACGGATGAGATTCGACTTCATTTGCTAAATCAAATAAATGATCATGTTGCTCTTGACAAAAATAATGATTTTCAAATAACTCGGGCAAAAGAATAATATTAGCACCTTTTTCTACAGCTTCTTCAATAAATTTTGTTGATTTTATGATATTTAAATCAAGTTTATTTGCCATACTCATTTGAATAATAGCAAGTTTAGCTTGTGCTGCCATAACTTATTTTCTCCAAATTTTTCCCGATGGTTGTTGTTGTGTAACACAATGAAAAGATCCACCGCCTTTTATAATGTCTTTTGAACTTAATCCAATTACTTTTCTATTAGGAAATAGAGGACGTAAAGTATTTAAAGCAATTTCATCATGAGGATCATTATAAATTGGAACAACAACAAACTCATTTCCTATATAAAAATTAGCATAAGTTGATGGTAACCGATGATCATCTATTTCCATTCTATTTTTAGGTAACACTAAAGGAACCAAATTAAATGGCCTTTCATTTATATCTGTTGATTTTTTTAATATTTCAAAATTTCGCATCATAGGAGCATAATTCGTATCATTTTTATCTTCTGTCATAGAATAAACTATAGTATTTTCGTTAACAAATCGAACTATGGTATCTATATGACCATCAGTATGATCACCTTCCAAACCATCTTCAAGCCAAATCAATTTATTTATTCCTAGATAATTTTTTAAATAAACTTGAATATCACTTTCAGATAAATCAGGATTACGCATTTTACTTAAAAGACATTGCCTTGTAGTTAAAGCAACACCTTTTCCATTTACTTCAAGAGAACCACCTTCCATAACAATATTTGGCTTAAAAAAATCTATATTTAAATTTTTTGCAACATAATATGGAGCTAGAGTATCTAAATCCCATTTAAACTTTTGTCCCCAAGAATTAAATTCCCATTTAACAAAACTTAATTGTTCACCGTTTTTAATAAATATAGGTCCATTATCTCTAAACCAAATATCATTTAAAGGAACAAGATGTAATGTTACATTAGGATTATTCCCTATTCGATTGAAGGCATCTTTATGTGCTTCCTCATCTCGGACTAATAAATGAACGCGCTCAAATTTTGCAATTGTTGTTACTAAAGCTGCAAATTCATTGCGAACACCATCTAAAAAGCCAAACCACATTTCATTATCAAAAGGCCAGCAAGTCCATGTTGCTGAATGCTCGCTCCATTCTGCAGGCATTGAAAAGCCAATTTCATTTGGCAAATCCTTAATGGGATTAGACATTAAATTATCCTTTATTAAAATAAAAAGTGAAAATAAAAAAAGACTCAAACCAGTGAGTCTCATACATGATAGATTTAAGATAGTCTAGAGTAGATTAAGAGCCTAAACTAACCACCACCTTTAAACACACGTGCCGTAATCGTTTTAACTTCTTTTTGAACAACCACAACTTTTTTAGCTTCTACCAAATAATCTTTAATGGCGTCATAAGCCCTTCTTTCATCGCCTCCAGACGCAAGCCATTGAGCAACGGTAGAGCCATTAATAAAGTCATTTGCAAACGCAAATATTACTTTATTTGCCTCTTGATAAGCACTAGCAGAATCAAATCCCTCATTTTCAAAACAATTTTGTGCGAAATTTAAAGCTCTTTGGACCGTTTCTTCTAAACGATTTGTTTCCATACCTCGGCTTAAGTGAACATTATTTTTTGGTTTGAATTTTTTTGGCATAAATAAATCCTAACATTCTAAAAGGCTTTAGGTTACAAAACCTCCTTTTATTATATCGGCTTTTATTTTTTAAATGATAAATTTATCATAATAGTATACCAATATAGAGACAAAAAATATATAAAATCAGGAAATATAATAAGTTACATTAAAAAAGACTAGTAGGTAAATCCTTACTAGTCTTTTGATAAGTAAACCTAAAATCAGTTTTATTTTTTCTTTTTAGCAGCTGATTTTCTTTTTACGCCAACTTTTTCTTTAAGTGAAGAAGCAACTCTAAAACTTACTTTTTTAGAAGCTGGTATTTTAATTTCTTCACCAGTTTGTGGATTGCGTCCCTTACGAGCTGCGCGGTCTTTTACTTGAAGAATTCCAAGTTTATCAATACGAACTTTCTTGCCCGCAGCAACATGATCTTCAATTGCATCAAGAAAAGCTGCAATGACTTCTTTGGTTAATTTTTTTGGTAACTGATCAAATCTAGAAGAAACCTCAACTGTTAAAGCAGAAGTAGAAACAGTCGCAACCTTTCTTTTTGTCATAAACATCCTCGCATGTGAAGGTTAAATGAAACTGCCGTTATAGTTGCCTGAAATGACATATATATCAAGAGGCAAAGTATAATTTTTTTACTTCTTATTGTACCATGAGAAAACTTTGAAGCCAAAATCCTCAAAGTTATTTTTTTCGGAGATATATGACTATGGATCAATCTATTCTTTCTATACAATCTTGTGTAAGTTATGGCCATGTTGGTAATAGCGCTGTTACGTTTCCATTACAACGCCTTGGAGTTGAGGTTTGGCCTATACACACGGTCCTATTTTCTAACCATACAGGATATGGACAATGGGGCGGAAGAGTTTTTGACATTGCCGCAGTAAGAGATGTTTTTTTAGGAATAAAAGAACGGGGTGTCCTTAATAAATGTAGTGCAATGCTAAGTGGATATATGGGCTCTAAAGAGCTTGGAAATGTTATGATAGAAGCAATTCTAGAACTCAGAAAATTAAATCCAAATATAATTTATTGTTGCGATCCAGTAATGGGGGATGTTGGAAGAGGTTTTTTTGTTAAAGAAGGTATACCCGAATTCTTTAAAGAAGAAATGATTAAATATGCAACAATTATAACTCCAAATCATTTTGAATTAGAATATTTAAGCGATCAAAAAGTAAATTCAATCGAAGATGCAATTGAGGCATCTAATAAAATTTTATCAAAAGGTCCACAAGTTGTTTTAATCACTAGTCTGTTACTTAAAGATAACTTAACTTCAAATATTAGCATGATGGCAGTTCATAAAAACTCTGTATATATAGTGACTACTCCTTATATTCCAATTACATTAAATGGAACAGGAGATATTACTGCGGCTTTATTTACTCATTTTTATTTAAAATACAAAACAATAGAAAAAGCTTTAGAAGAAACGATTTCAAGAGTTTTCAGCATTATAGAAGAAACACATAAAGAAAATTCAAAAGAATTAGTTTTAATAAAATCTCAAAATTATTTAATTCAACCTAAACATTTTTTTAAAGCAGAAAAAGTAAAATAAATCTCAATCCATCGTTCCGCCTTTTCCGCTATTATGGTCAGAGCTACTATGAGATCGATGTTTGAAAAAACGCTTTTCAAAATAAGCAACAAAAGATAAAAAACAAATAAGTCCAATTGTAATTATTATTGTTGATAAAAAAATGCCATATCCAATCATAATTCCCAAAGCAGAAACAGTCCAAATAACAGCTGCTGTTGTCAAGCCTTGAACCTTACTTTGAGATTTAAATATTGCACCAGCACCAATGAATCCTATTCCAGAAACAATTTGTGATACAATACGGGTAACATCTGCTGATGGTGCAGGTGTTGCCGAGCCATAATCTGACATCATCAAAGATGCTGCCGTAAATAATGCAGAAGCAGCACAAATAAGTGCATTTGTTTTAATACCAGCGAGTTTTCCTCTATACTCTCTTTCTATTCCAACAATAGTCCCAACAATTAAGGCAACGCCAACTTTTGGCAATAGAAAAAGAAGAATATCAATCTCAGGTAAGTAGTGTATAGGTAATTCGTAATCTAATGCCATTTAATAAGTCCTTTAATTATTTAAACTTATTTATTCTATTTTATTCTTTTTTGAGAAAATTGTTTGCAAATTTTTCATTGATTGCCAAAGTAATGACCAGACATTAAAAAAAATGAACTAAATGACGAATGAATTATAAATGAAATGATTTTTTGGAGTTAAAATGACTGAAAAAAAGGTTCAAATTAATGAAGATGATTTAGCAAGACACATGGGCGATCAAGCTTCTAGAGCAGAAACATCTGGAATTGCCCAAAAGAAATTTTTTCATTTTCAAAAATTAATTACAAAGGTCTATTCACTGTCTGACAAGGAATTTGACATAGCATTTTCAACGTTAGAAAGCATGCTAGAAAACTTTAATAGTAAAAAATTAAATGCCAAAAAAGATGAATCCGCAGAAAAAAATAAAACAAAATCAATAGAAATAATTACAAATAAACAATAATAATCTTATTGATATTCTGAAAATATAATAGAAAATTTATTTTCTTTAGACCTAAATATTGCTGAAGTAGGTTTAACTTCTAAAGGATTCACAAAAGCTATCCACTTTACTTCAACTTGGGTATCTTGAGAAAAAAATCCATAATAAAAACGACTATTCACAATTATGGCATATCCATTTTCATTTTTTGTTAACGAAACATAACTTTGAACTTCTATGTTGGAACCTGAAATATCAATATTTGAAATTGAAAAGTACTTATTATTTGAATCGTTTTTTTCTGGCTCTTGCTGAGGAATATCATTTGCTTCTAAATCTTTTTGTTCTTTTTTCTCTCGAACAATATAAATACCATTATTATCTTTTTGTTTTAAAAATGCGTATTCACCACATAAAAAACTACGCAAACCTTTTGCACCAATTTTAGAAAACAAAGAAGAAAATTGCTCAAAATAATCATTTGAAATAATAATATTATTAGATGAATTATAATTTATTTTATTTTCATCAATATCAAAAGAATAATATTCTTCACCCAATGGACCAATTACACTTGTTTTTAAAAGATTATAATTATTTTTCCAAACACTTTCCATTTCTATTGGTGGAAGGCGGACGCTATCCGTGCTAAAATCTGCTAAAAATTGTGGGTTACTTGCCTTGTAACATTTTTCTTTTATTATTTTTACAACTTCATTTATTGGATCTTCTTTTTTTACCAATATAAGTTCTTGTTTTTTCTTTGAAGAAACACACGAAGAAAAAACAAAAAATGGAAAAATTATTAAAATATTAAAAATAAATTTATTCATAATATTTATTTCACCATTAGTTGAAAAGCTGTTTTCGCAATATTTTTTCCAGCTAAAAACTCATACGTCCTTAATCCTGTTGGAGAAGTAATATTAATTTCACCTATTCTACAACCTATTAAGTCGAGCCCTGCAAATAAAATATTTTTACTTTTTAAATATTCAGCAATTTTATTGCAAATTAAATTTTGCTCTTTCGACATTTCGCGTAAAATAGCAGAGCCACCCTGGGCTAAATTAGAAGCAATTTTTCCTTCCGCAGGAATTCGAACAAAATCACCAATAACAACACCGTTTGCAATTAAGACCCTACGATCACCCTGAGTATGAATTTCTTCTAGAAATGGCTGAATCATTATTTTTGACATATTTAAATTTTCATTATTTTTTAAATTTAAAAATAATGATTCTGTATTTTTAAAATGCTCCACACTTTCACCACCATGGCCTAACCAAGGTTTACAAATAATTCCGTTTTTCATTAGAGATTTATTTTCATTACAAAAATCTTTAATTATTTCAAAAGAAGAAGATAAACAAGTAGGAATAATTTGATCATGAGTTAAAACACCATCAGAAAAGGCTTTCCATTGAAGAGCTTTTTCATGAAAAGATAAAAGAGCTTCTGCAGGATTTATTATTTTAACATCTGATTGTGAAGCTAGTATCCAACATAAATCTTTATAATTTTCATTAAAAGGAGGATCTTTTCTAACGAAACAAATTTCAAATTCTCTTAAGGGTATTTTTTTTTTATTTATTAAGTCAAATTTAATTTCATCAGTTGAAACCGAATGTATTTGATTTAAATCACTGACAAAAACACTTTCACCAAATAAATGTACGTTGTTAGATTCACACCAAAAAACTTGCCAAGAGTCCTCAATTGCAGCTTGAGCCAAGGCTATGCTTGAGTCTGATTTTAGTTTTGCTTTTTCAATAGGGTCTGCAATAATTAATAATTTTTTCTGCATAAAAGCTACATTCCTTTTAGGACAAAGCTAATCAATGCATAACTGTATTATAATCCAATGTAAATTGCAATCAAGAGCTTGCTCGTGAATCAAAATGAATGATATAAAATAAGTTTACTTACCATGTCACTTTAATAGGGAGTGAAAACAATGATTGATTATAGAAAACTTGGTTTTGTTTCAACAAAACAACACACTATTTGTGAATATGAAGGAAAAATGCTTGCTGAACATGTTATCACTCGTGATGGTTTTAATGATCATTATTCTATATTATATCAAAAAAGAGCTCCAACTCACGAGATTAAATCTGAAATTTTTAAACATGATAATCCATTTTTTCCTAATTATAACAAAGAAAGTAATACAGAACTAAAACGCCGTCATTTTCAAACACCTATTTATAAAAAAGAAGGCAATCTTTTAGATTCTAGAGCAACATTACTTGTAAATAATAGCTGCACTGTGGGTATAGCAAATCTTTCTAAAAGCGATACGTATTTTTTCTCGAATTCTGATGCAGACGAATTATTTTTTGTCTCAGAAGGCAAAGGTGTTTTACAAACTGTAATGGGAGAAATTGATTATAAAAAGGGGGATTATCTTTTTATTCCCAAAGCAATTCCGTATCGTTTTTTACCAAATGATAAATCAAACATGCTAATTGTAGAGGGTAAAAATAAATTTGGAATTCCTTCTGAATTTAGATTAGCAATGGGTCAACTTAAACTTGATGCGCCTTATAATCATAGAGATTTTCATTCTCCAAGTAGATTATTAAATATAGATGAAAATGAGAATTATCCCATAATTGTAAAAAAAGACAATCAATTAACAATTCACGAATATACAGATTTCCCATATAAAGTTGTAGGATGGGATGGTTGGTATTGGCCTTTTTCATTCTCTGTTTATGATTATCAGCCTAAAACAAGCTCCGTGCATTTACCACCAACAATTCACACCGCTTTTAGTGGTAATAAATTTTATGTCATGAATTTTGTTCCACGAATGTTAGATTACCATCCGAAAGCAGTTCCATGCCCATGGCCACACTCGAGCATAGACTGTGATGAAGTCATTTTTTATGTGAGCGGAGATTTTACGAGCCGTAAGGGTATTTCAAATTATTCTATAAGTTATCATCCTTCCGGGATCCCACATGGACCTCATCCTGAACGTTATGAACAAAGCATTGGCGCAAAATATACGCAAGAACTTGCAATAATGGTTGACACGTTTGAGCCATTATTTGTAACAGAAGCAGCAATGGTACTTGAAGATAAAAAGTATCATTATACTTGGGATAGCCCAAATCATCTTTAAACATTTAATAGAAATGGCACAAAGAATGGCTCAAAAAGAATCTGAAAATCATTTTAATGTTGTGCTTACTGGAGGCGGAACTGCTGGTCATGTTTGGCCTCATTTTGCTTTATTTGAAGCTAGTAATTCGGCACTTGCAAAAGCTTTCCAAGAAAATAAAATCAATGTTCATTATGTCGGTTCACAGTCTGGAATGGAAAAGGATCTTGTCCTCTCCAATCAGCCTACCTGGAAATACTATTCAATTGCCACTGGAAAATTACGCCGTTACTTTAGTCTAAAAAACTTTACTGATCCTTTTTTAATATTATTAGGTATAATACAAGCTTTTATATTATTAGGAAAAGTAAAAGCGTCTATTGTATTTTCTAAAGGTGGATTTGTATCAGCTCCTGTTGTTTGGGCTGCTTGGTTACGTGGCATTCCAATTATTATTCATGAAAGCGATGCTACGCCTGCATTAGCCACTAAATTAACAATTCCTTTTGCATTAAAAGCTCTTGTTGCTTTTCCTGAAACAATTAAAAGAATTTCACCATTATTTCAAAATAGAGTAATTGAAATTGGACTACCAATTAGAGAGTCTTTGTTTTCTGCAACAAAAGAAGAAAGTCAAAAATATTTTTCTTTATCTCCAGAACGAAAAACAATTTTAATTTTTGGTGGTAGTTTAGGAGCGCAAAGTTTAAATAAAAAAATGTTCGATATTATCCCTGAATTGCATAATAATTACAATATTATTCATATTGTAGGTAAGGGAAATAAATTTGAAATTCCTGGTTTATCTAACTATAGACAACTCGAATTTTTAAATGATGGCATGAAGTTTGCATACGCCTGCGCTGATCTCGCTATTTGCAGAGCGGGCGCAAGTAGTATTTTTGAATTAGCTGCAGCCCGCGTTCCCATGATTCTCATTCCATTAGGAATGCATGCAAGCAGGGGGGATCAAATTATTAATGCCCGCATTTTTATGAATAAAGGCTGGGCTCAATCCATAGATGAAAATACATTTCAAAATAACTCAGCTATTCAGCTTATTGAATCGACAATAAATTCGCTTGAAGAAAGAAAAAAAGCCCTCGAAAGTGCTCCTACAAAAGAATCTGCTATGAAAACTGCAGATCTTATATGGGAAATATTATTAAAAAATGAGAATAATAAGTAATGTCTGAAATTAATAATTTTAAACTTAATTTTGAAAAATTAATGAGTCAAAACCCAAATGACTCATTAGCCGAAATTAATCTTAGTTTTCATGAAATACCTGAATTTGCTAAAATCATTTGTGCAAATTTAGAGCCTGGAGATTGGCTTTTTTTAGATGGAGATCTTGGTTCAGGAAAAACAGCATTTACAAAAGAATTATCAATATCTCTTGGAGCAAATGAATTTTCTACAAGCCCAACATTTTCTATTTTAAATTCTGAATTACTAAACCCATTAAAAGGCATAAAAAACTCTAAAATTCTAAAATTAATTCATTTAGATTTATATCGTTTAAAAAATGGCAAAGAACTTATTTATTTAGGTTTAGAGAACGAATTTAATTTAAATTCTTCCATTTGTGTATTTGAATGGCCTTATAATGTAGAAGAAGAAGATTTTGAAACTTTATTTAAAGTAACAAAATGCTCGAGACCAAAAAGAATTATTGAAATATTAATTAATCTCAATTCTGATAGCTCATCAAGAAATTACACCGTTAAAAAGATTTTATAGCTTCATGTTTTATTACTTTTCTTTTTAAAACATAAGATAATATACTACCACAAACTATAAATAATATCGTTAAGTTTACATAATAATGCTTATCAAAAACATTCGCAAATAATCCTATTAAAGCTGCTGAAAAAGCTCCCGCTAATAATTGTAAGGTACCAAGTAATCCAGATACTAGTCCTGAATTTTTAGAAAAATGAAGAATCCCAGCAGACATTGCTGTACTAAGCAAAAATCCATTGCTACCTGTTACTAAAGTTACAGAAATCATTAATGTCCAAACATTAAGAGCATTAAATGACTCTAATAAAAAAAGAAGTAAACAACTTATCATCATGCCATTTATACCAATATTTAAAATATAATTTACAGATTTAGTTTTAAGCAATGAACGAGCAATAAGTGAAGTTGTAAAATAAGGAATAACGGCTGGAAGGTATAATAAACCAATTATTGCTGCAGAATAATCCATTTTATGGAACATCAATGGAGCACCTGCTGCATAGACCCACCAAACAGCAGTTGAAAAACAAACAATGAATATATAATAAAGTAACTTTAAATCTGTTAACATAATATAAAAATTATTTAAAATACTAAGTAAACTTAAATTTTTAGTTCTTTTTTCAATTGGTTTTGTTTCAGGTAAAAAGATAAAAACAAATAAGCTAATTATCAATCCAAAGATAAATACAAACACAAAACTTGAACGCCATGAAAAGTAAATAGATAAAGCTCCCCCAATAGAAGGTGCTAAAGCGGGGGAAAGGGATACTAAAGGAACTAATACAGCAAATGCTCTTTGAGCTTTTAAAGGTTCAAAAACATCAGAGAATAGAGAACGCCCTATTACGATACAGGCAGATGCAGAAATTGCTTGAAAAAATCGACAAATAATAAAAAATTCTATATTTTTAGAAAAAATACAGCCTAAAGTTGCTAACAAAAACATAGGTATCATTAGATTCAAAATTGATTTTCTTCCAAAACGATCAGACAATAGCCCATGCGGAATTTGACCAAGAGATAATCCAACAATAAAAGCGGTTAAAGACATTTGTGACAAACTCATCGAAGTATTAAAATATTTTGTCATTTCTGGCAAAAAAGGTAAAAATACATCAGAAGAAATAAAAACAATCATACACAATAAAGAAACAGATATAATAAAAAACCATTCTTGGGCACTTGAAATTTTATCTTGTAACAGATTTTTTTTAAATTCAGCTATATTCATGAATTCACCTTAAATTTTTAATTCTAATAAAATTTATTATTAATCTATTCATTTTTGCATGTCAAAAACTAAACGTACATATTTTTTAAAAACAATATAATAAATTTATAATTTTTTAGACTCATTGGTGAATATAAAATGTTATTTTATTTGAATAAAAAAGAAAAAACATTTATAAAATTATTTTTATTCATCTTTATTATTTTTTTTCATAATTATGCAAATTCAATATCTATTACTTTCATTGTCCCAGGAAAATCTAATGAAGATTTTTGGGTAAATTCTGCCGAGTTTACAAGAGCAGCTGCTCTAAATTTAGGTTTTGAATTTGAAGTATTATATGCTGAAAGAGATAGATTATATATGCTTGAATTAGCTAAAAATGTGTCAGAAAGAAAACAAAAACCAGACTTTGTTTTTATTGTCAATGAAAAACAAGCAGCTCCTCAAATGCTTCAAGTGTTAAATAAAAACAAAATACATACAATATTAACTCATATAGATTTAACAGAAGATCAAAAAGAAGTTTTAAAAACTCCTAGAGAAAATTTAAAATATTGGCTTGCCACTATTTATCCAGATAATGTAAATGCAGGTTATCAAATTGCTAATGAAATTTATAAAAAAACAAAAAAAAATGTTAAAAACAAAAAAAATTACTCACTAGTAGCAATTAATGGAGATAAATCAACAAAAGCTTCATTGGAAAGAGAGCTTGGATTAAATCAGTTTTTATTAGAGCATAAAAATATAACATTATATCAAATTATTTCTGCTGAATGGGAAAGGCAACTAGCATATGAAAAAATGCTTTTAATACAAAAAAGATATCACGACATTGATATGATCTGGGCCGCAAATGACCCCATAGCCCTAGGTGCTTTAAAAGCAGTTAAAGAGAAAAATAGAAAACCGGGTAAAGATATTTTTATAGGAGGTTTAAATTGGCAACAAGAAGCGCTTCAAGAAATAAAAAATGGTTCATTATCTATTTCTTTAGGCGGGCATTTTATGACGGGAGCCTGTGCTGTAATTATTTTGTATGATTATTTGCATGGAATTGACATAAAAGAAAAAAATTATGAAATGAATTTAAAGATTTTTTCTACTATCAATGAAAATGAAGCTGAAGAATATACTAAATACTTGGATAGATCACATTGGAAAAAAATTAATTTTAAAAAATTATCAAAATTTTTAAACCCTCAACTAAATGATTATGATTTTGATGCAAAAAAAATATTAAAATCCATTAATAACAATTAAATATTTTACAATATTTGAAATAATAAATTTAAAAAATTAGTTGACTAACACTAAACCAATAGTGTATTAGTTCATATTACACAATAAATTCATATGTAATTTTTATTTAACTACACATAATTACTAAAATGTAATTCATTTTTTCTTTGTGTTTCTAAAAAAATAGATCAAAATAATTTTTAATACATTAGTTACTAATTCATTTAATTTATAACTTTTTACTATTATAATTAATTAAATACTTGTAATATAAATTAAATTATGTATTAATTACATCTGAAGATTGTTTTATTTCGAAATACATTCAGCTTTAAAAAAAAGATTAAATAACATTCCTTTATTATTTAAAAAAAATTTAATACGGAGTAATTCATGAAAATTAAAATAATTTTCTCATTAATATTATCTTATTCTCCTTTTCTATTTTTAAAAAATACTTATGCTTTTGAACTTCCAGACGTAGATCCTATAGAGTGCAAAACTTCACTTAGAGAAGATTTTCTTTCAAATAAAGGAACTATTAGTTCTGTTATTGATAATATTGGAAAAAATTTTGACCCCGAAAATTCAAAACAAGGAAAAATAGTTGATTCATTTAGCGTAACGTTTGCAACAGCAGCATTGGCTACATATACCGCTGGAGTAGACGGATTTAATGTAACTTCAATTTTAAATTTAATTAAAAATATACTAGATAATGTTTATAAATTTGATTTTCCTAATGGCAATATTGCTGTTCCAGTATGCGAAAAGAAAAATCCTGCAAAAGAAATTACCCTAGCAAAAAATATTATTAATACTTTTTATAGTACTCATAAATTAGGGGTGAATCAATTTTCTTCAAGCTCAGATATTTTTACTATTCCAAAAAATAGTAAAAATATTTTAATAATTGGTAAAGAAAACAAAATGAATTTAGTTAAATTCATGAACTTTAAAGAAGATGATATAACAATTACAAGTGTATCAACTTTAGAATTTCCCTTAATAGCATTAAATAAAAGAAAAGATTCTTGCAAAGAGGGATTAACCTTAAAAGGTGGACAATATTGTACTGTAGAATATTCTTTTGATAGTAGTAAAGTTATTAAACAAAATTCACAAAGTATTATTGTAAATTATGTAAGTAATACAGGACCACACAGTGTTTCTTCTAACATAAGCTATGGGACATTCGATAAAGATTGTGTACCTTTTAAAGTATATGCACCATGGGGAATTGGCTATGCTATAGATATTAAAGGTCCAAATAATCCCGAAATTAATTTAGCTAGTTGTGCAATATTAAATGAAGAAAATTATGGTGGCAATAAAGAATATCCAGACTATTTTAAAAATATATCAGTTGGACAAACCTCTCCAAAAATTTATGTTTTAAAAAATTCAACTGTTAGAATTCATAGATTCTGGGGAAGTAATAATGATTATTTTTATAATATTAAAAATGGAATAAATAATTTTGTTCAATGTAATGGAACTTTATTTGGTAACATGAATTGCTGGGAAACAAGAAGAGATTTTTAATTTTTAGCATAAATAAAATAATATTTAAATGGAGATTTATCTATGAAAAACAAAAATATTCTTTCAATGATTTCTGTATTTTCAATATTTTTAATTTCAGCTTGTGGAAATAAAAAACTTTCCAAGTCTGATACGAATGAAGAAAACAATATAAGTGAAAATAGGAATATGAATGAGAAAATAGATCTTAAAAAAGGAGATGATACCAGTTCGGGTGAAGGGGGAATTAAAGACATCAAGTTACCAGAAACCTTTGAAAACCCATCAGTTTTATTTAACGCTTTAAAATATACTGAAGAACAATCACGTTTTTGTAGACTTTATTATGATAAAAATATAAGAGATGTTCTCAGATATCAGCTTAATGTTTTATATACGAAAGATATTAATAATGCTGACACTGGAAAAAGCGCTGCTGTTTCAAGCATATTAATTGCCACAATGGGGACATTTATTGGAGCAATTGACGATGAGGGTTGTGAAAAAGACCCTTCAAATTATGTTAAAACAGTTTATGAATACGTAGTAAAAACAAGTAAAATGCTAAAGCAATAAGAAAGTTTAAATGAATGGAAAGAGTTTTGCAAAATATTCCAACTTTTGAAAAAATACCATTTCAATATTCAATTATTAAAAATTTTATTGCAATCTTAAATTTAAAGATTACTAAAAATCCTTTAAGTGAATTAGAAAGCGCTGAATATGGCGCTTGTCAATTTGAAATTGAAAGCAAAAATATAATATTCAGAGTTGCAAAAACAACTCCTACGAAAATAGGGCAATTTGTAACACTTTGGAAACGCCCAAATTCTAATTCTGATATTGCACCATTTGATTTTGAAGATCATTTTAAATTCATAATGATTTTTGTTTATAATGATTTAAATTCAGGAGTATTTCTTTTTAATAAAAATATTCTTACAAAAAAAGGAGTTATCTCTTTACATAATAAAGGAGGAAAAAGAGCAATCCGAGTTTATCCACCATGGTGTAATCCTGATTCAAAACAAGCAATATCTTCTCAAAAGTGGCAATGCGAATATTATATTTCTCTAGATCAAACTACAGAAAAAGAAACAAGTTTATTTAAAAATATTTTAAATTCTTAATCACTATCCTTTAGCAATTTTTTTAATCATTCCATTAAAAATATAACCATGAAATGGCAATACAATAAACCAATAAAACCTACCAAAAACTCCTAATGGTCTAAAGGTTGCTGTTTGAATTACATTATTATTTTGATCAATTTTAAACTCTAACCAAGCTTCGCCTGGAAGTCTCATTTCTGCATATAATAATATTCTTTTATTTTCTTTATCTGCAATTAAGACTCTCCAAAAATCTAAAGCGTCACCTGCTGATATTTCAGTTTGATTTTTTCTACCTCTTCTTAGTCCAACACCGCCACATATTTGGTCAATAAATCCTCTTATTTTCCAAAGAAAGTCTCCAGAATACCATCCATTTATACCACCAATTGACCATATTTTTTCTATAGATTTTTCTACATTTTCTGATTTTTCTTTTCTGACATCTAAAAAGCATCCATAACTTGGTACTTCTAAGTGCGAGGAAATTCCATCGCTTAAAATAGAGCTCGTTTGAGCATCTTTCCAACTTGATAGCACTTGATTATGTTCAATTTTATCAAAAGCGATACGAATTGACTCTTTATAATCAATTAAATTGATATTTAGCATGTTTTTTAAGTTATTTTCTTTACATATTACTTCTATTTTCATGCTATCAACTAAATTTTTTGCTAAAGAATAGCTTGTTGCAGTTACAAAATAAAGCCAATATGAAGATAATCGAGGTGTCATGACAGGAACTTCAAATATTTTTCTTCTTAGTTTTCTTATATATGCAAATTGCAATAACATTTCTTTATAAGTTAAAATATCAGGACCACCGATATCATAACTTTTATTATACGTTTCTTTATTCTCCATGACTCCGGATAAATATTCAATTACATTTCTAATGGCAATAGGTTGAGTTTTTGTTTTAACCCATTTTGGTGCTATCATGACTGGTAATTTTTCTACTAAATCTCGAATTATTTCAAATGATGCA
Organism: Silvanigrella paludirubra; assembly: GCF_009208775.1. Classification (NCBI taxonomy): domain Bacteria; kingdom Pseudomonadati; phylum Bdellovibrionota; class Oligoflexia; order Silvanigrellales; family Silvanigrellaceae; genus Silvanigrella; species Silvanigrella paludirubra. The sequence goes on from NZ_WFLM01000005.1 coordinate 362,060, forward strand.
CTACCAGAACCAACAATAATTCCTGCTCTCAATGTTGTTAGGGCGTAAGAAGAATTTGATAAAATATTCTCAACATTTTTTCTTGATTCTAAGTGTTTTGATAAAATAGTATCATTTATAATACCACTCAAATAGATAACTTGTTTGACAGAAGTTTTTTCCATATAATTTTTGAAATTTAATGCAGATATATTTTCTAAAATTTTAAAATCGTCATTATCTGTAGACATAGAATGAATTAAATAATAAGCGATATCTATATCTTTAGGAATATGAATAAGTGTTTCTTCTTTTAAAAAATCAACTTCAATTAAATGAACTTTTTTATTTTTAAACTTACTTAAATCAAACCTTTTTTTGTCTCTTACACAGCAGTATACTTCATGATTTTTATCTAAAAGCTCTGGTAATAATCTTTTTCCAATATAGCCAGTAGCTCCTGTTAAAAGTATTTTCATAAATAAATCCTTTATTTTACATTATAACATATAATGGATCGGAGTTTTTTATCATTTATTAAATTTTTATATTTAGCTTAATAATATTAAGATATTATGTTTAATTAAGTTTTTTTAAAATTGGATTTATTTATTAGAATCTTATCTAAATTAAAATACAATTCGCATTAAAGCGAATTGTATTTTCTATATTCATCTTTAATTTCTGATAATAAAATATTTTCAATTTCTTCTAATTTAACCTTACGTGGTTCTGATCTATTATCACGGTATTTCAACTCTACACAGCCTTCTGCATAAGTTTTTGGTGAAAGAATAATACGAAATGGAATTCCCATTAGATCGGCATCTGCAAATTGTGATCCTGGTTTTTCATCACGATCGTCCATTAAAACTTCTAAACCTTGCTTTGTTAAGCTTTGGTAAAGCTCTTCGGATTTTTCTATAATAATATTTTCTTTTCTATTTAAAACACAAAAATGTATTTCAAATGGAGAAATAGGTAGAGGTAATATAGGACCTCTGTCATCATGACTTTCTTCAATAATAGCAGGAAGAAGTCTTGTTATACCAATTCCATAGCATCCCATAATAGGGTATTGTTTTTTTCCATTTTGATCTAAATAGGTACATTCCATACCTTCTGAATATTTTGTTCCTAAATGGAAAATATTCCCAATTTCAATGCCACGTGTTTCTTTTAAGCTAGAGTTACAATTAGGGCATGGATCACCTTCTCTTGCAGCGGCAATATCTCCAATTATGACTTTCTTTTTTTCTGATTCTGTTAACTTAGACAAAAAGTCTCTTTCTAAATTAAAATTCACATAATGATAATCTTTTTCATTGGCACCCGTAGCTAAATTATTGCTTTTTGCAACGGTATGATCAATTACGACATAACATTCATTTAAATTTAAACCTATTGGACCTGTACTCCCCGCAACAGCTCCTGCCTTTACGATAGATTCATGAGTTGCTGTTACAACTTCAGATTTAACTAATGTTCGCACTTTTTTATCAATAACCTCAAGATCACCCCTTACAAAGGAGATAACAGGAACTCCTTCTAAGGTTTGAAACATGACTGCTTTTGCTGTTTGTTCAGCTGGAATTTTTAACATATTCGTTAAAAGTTCTATTGTTTTTGCATTTGGGGTATGCTCTTTTGTCATAGAAACTTCTGTTTGTTTTTTAATTACAAATGGTGAAGTCGATATTTCTTCATTAGCACTATATTTGCAATGAGGACATGTTATTAATTTATCTTCACCAGTTGGAGCGAGCATTTGAAATTCATGAGAATATTTTCCACCAAATAAACCATTATCTGACATTACACTCACAAAATTTTTACAGCCCGTACGCTTAAAGAAACGATTATAGGCATCATATACACGATCATAGTATTGCTTTAAATCTTCTTCATTTGCATGAAAACTATAAGCATCTTTCATTGTAAACTCACGCAAACGAATTAATCCACCGCGCGGACGAGGTTCATCACGAAATTTAGATTGAATTTGATACATCATAACTGGTAACTGACGATAACTCGTGATTTCCGTACGAGCTAAATAAACCACAGGTTCTTCATGTGTTGGGTTTAATACCATTGGTTTTTCATGACGATCTTTAAACTTCATCATATCTTTTCCAAAAGTTTGGTAACGCCCTGTTTCTTCCCATAGCTCTTTAGTTGCTGTACAAGGCATTCTTATTTCTTGCCCTTCAACAGCATTCATTTCTTCTTTACAAATTTTTTCAATTTTAGCGATACAGCGCATTCCAATTGGTAAAATGCCATAAATTCCTGCTGAGTACTGGCGCATAAAACCGCCTCTGAGCATAAATTTATGACTTGGTAATTCGCTATCACGTGGTGTTTCTTTAATTGTTCTACCAACTAATTTGGACATGCGCATAAAAAAAAATCTCCAAATATTATTATATTAATTAAATTTCATTCAATAAAAGTTCTTCAAGAGTAATGACATTGCCGCCAATATGTTCTTTTAAAGAAACAAATTCTTTTTCAGCAGATTCAAGATGATTACCTCTTCTAATACAAGTAATCAAACGATTTTTCGGGGTATGAGCAGATGGCACAAACTCTGTAGCTGTCACTTCATAGCCTTTAGAGCGTACTAAACAAATTCTGAGCGCATCTGTAAAATGTGCTGCAATTTCTCTACGAACCTGAGGAGTATGAAATACTGGAGACATAGGATGACTTGTTTCACTATCTTTCCATTTACGAGCTAGTTCTGCTTGGCAACAAGGAGCAACAGCAATAAAATCGGCTTTTTGTTTAATGGCAAATGAAAGTGCCATATCTGTTGCAGTATCGCATGCATGAAGCGCTACCACAGCATTCGGCCTTGTTTCTTTATCCCATTTGTAAGTTAACATAGAAGCAGATTCAAATTTTAATATAGAGCTATATCCTAATTTTTCAGCTTTTTCGTTACAGCTTTTTATAATTTTTGTATTTGTATCAACGCCAATTATTTCTACAGGATGTTTCCATTTTTCTATAAAACACCATGCTAATAAAAATGTAAGATAAGATTTTCCACATCCTGCATCTAAAATACAAACTTTTTTATGTCTTTTTACAAGATCTTCAAAATGCGGTTCTAACAAATTAAACATATGATTAATTTGAATAAACTTTTTTAAATTATCAGGAGAAATAGAAGCATCAGAGTTTAATAGACCTAATGAACGTAACAATAACGGCGCATTTAATGGAGTTATTGTGTAGTTTTTATCACCCATAATTTTTTTAAGTCGATCTTGTGTCCACCATTTATTGGCAACTTCTTTGAAATCTGGTGGCTTTTTATAAATTTCCATTATTGAATATTTCCAGCTTGTTTTAAGTGCTCTAAAAAAACAGAGACACCATCTTCGTCATTTGAAAGCGCTTTTGCTTTAGCAATTTTAAGCGCATGTAAATCGGCATTTGCCATTGCAACACCAAGTCCTGCTTCTGCTAACATTTCTACATCGTTTTCTCCATCTCCAAATGCAATCACATCTTTCATATTTATTCCTAAATAGTCGCAGACATATTGCATAGCTGTCCCTTTATTCACTTTTGGTGAACCAAGTTCAATCCAGGGCCAACCATTAAACGTACAAAATTTTGCACCAAGTGGTTTAAAAAACTTTGTTTGTTCAGTTAAAAAAGCCTCACGATTGCTATCAGGTGTTAATAAAAATAAAAAGCTAACAATAGATTCTGCGGGAGGATTATCAATATCCAATTCTTTAACATCGGAATCATAATGAGTAGAAAATTCATTTGAATCGAGAAGATTAGGATGCAAACAATAAAAACCATTTGCTGTATCAAAAAGAATATTCTGAATATAATAATCAGAATTTCCATTTAAAATATTTTTGCACATTGCAAAAATAGCTTCTTTTAATTGATTATCAACATAAGAAAGCATCATAGAATATCCATCAATACTTTTACGAATATCATTTCCATTTAAAGTAATAATTGGAGTGTCTATTTTTAATCCTTGAGTTACTTTTTTTACTGACTTTAATGTTCTACCAGTAGCAATAACTACGGGTATTCCATTATCAATAAATTCATTGAGACATTTTAAATTTCTTTGAGAAATAACTTTTTGTGAATTTAGAAGAGTGCCATCAAGATCAACAAAAATCGCTTTATAATTAAAGCCCATATTTTCCCCATCTTTAGAAATTATTTATTTCACGAAAAACTCAATTTTAATAAATCATAATTAACTTAACAAAGAACCTTCTTTCAAATATTCTGGAAGAAAAACAGGACTTATTTTTCCTTCAATTGTATCTGTAGATAACATCATTCCTTCGCTTGTTCCGAAACGCATTTTACGCGGCGCAAGATTACAAACTATAATTACTTTATGATTCACAACTTCCTCAGGTTTTACCCATTCTCTAATTCCTGAGAAAATTTGCCGTTCACCAAATTCACCAAGAGAGACAACAAGTTTTAATAATTTATCGGAACCATCTACACACTCAGCACTAACAACAGTACCAACACGCATTTGTACTTTAGAAAAGTCTTGAATTTGTATTATATCAGTAGCGAGATTTGTATCTGAATTTTTATTTTCTATATTAGATAATTTTTCTGATTTATCCACTTTTTTAACTTCTGATTTTTTAATTTCTTTTTTCTTATCAGGCTCAATGGCAGCAAGTTCAGCAGCAATATCAATTCGATTAAATAACTTTGGAATATGATCACAGACAAATCCACTATAAATAGAAGTAAATTCTTTTACTTTATTAATGGAAGGTGGAGTATGATTTAAATTTTCACCTATACTTAACAAAAGTTCATTCATTTTTGAAGGATGAAATGAATAAGATAAATATCCTACGGTTCTTAAAACACCAACACATGTAGCTAAAATATTTTCTAATTGAGCCAAACTTTTTTCATCGTTGTTTTTTGCAATTTCCCATGGTTTTTGATTTGCAATAAGTTTATCAGCTAAAGAAACTAAATTAGATATTTCATTCATTGCATCTGCAATTCTAAATTCATCAAATGATTTAGTAACATTGATTAAAGCATTTTGGGAGATTTTAACAATTTCTTTTTGTTCATCATTTAATTCATTCAAATGGAATTTTGGGATTTTTCTCTCAAAATATTTTTCAATCATGGCAAGAGTTCTTGATAATAAGTTACCAACACCATTTGCAAGGTCAGAGTTATATCTTTCAAAATAGGACTTCCAAGAGATATCAATATCATCACCAGGATTAGTAGCTCTAAAAACAAAATTAACAAACATATCTCGACCATAATGTAAAATTTGGTCAACAGTAACAACGTTACCTAAACTTTTTGACATTTTATGTGCATCTTTTAGCAACCAACCTGTTATTAATAACTTTGGCAAAGGAATATCTAAAGATAAACACATTGCAGGCCAGAATATACCATGAAATTTAATAATATCTTTACCAATAATATGATTTACATTTTTCCAAAATTCACTTGTACGAGCTTGATCTAAGCCACCAATACCTGTTACGTAATTTGGTAATGCATCAAACCAAACATAGGCAACATGCTCTTTATCAAAGGGCAATTCAATTCCCCAAGTTAAACGAGTTTTTGGTCTTGATATACTTAAATCACCTTCCAAATTTTTTAACATACCAAGTAGTTCATTTTTATATTTTTCTTGATGTGTTATTTTTCCTTGAGAAATAAGATCAATTAATTTATCGCGGTATTTTGAAGTTCTAAAAAAGTAATTTTTTTCTTTACGTAATTCTGTTGGTCTTTTATGAACTAAACAATTATTATTTTCATCACGCTCTGAATTTGTTAAAAACCCTTCACACTTTATGCAATAATAACCTTCATGCTCCCCAAAATAAATATCACCTTTTTTATGACAGTAATTTAAAATATCTTGAACATTTTTAACATGATCTTTATCTGTAGTTCGAATAAATATATCGTTATTTAATTCAAATCTTGCAAATTCTTTTTTCCATAAAATAGCCATGTCATCGACAAGTTTTTGCGGAGATATTTCAAGTTCTTTAGCTTTATCTTGAACAGCTTCACCGTGTTCATCAAGGCCTGTTAAAAACTTTACATTTTCTCCTCTTTGGGAATAATGTGTCTTTAAAATACTTGTTAAAATAGTAGCATAAACATGCCCAGCGTGAGGACTTCCATTTGCATAATAAATTGGAGTTGTAAAATATCGACAAGGTGTAGCCATTATAAAATCCTTTTTATTTAAAATAAAAAACTGGAAACTGCATGGAATACAGGATCCAGTTTTAAAAAATGAATGAATCACAACTCATGGGAGAGAATTAAATTAAAGCTACTTAACCTTGTTTGGCAAATGTAATCCAGGAACAATTTCAGCATTTTTAATTCCTACTTTTCCAGCAGCAATTTCACGTAAAGCAGTTACTGCTTCTTTATTTTTGCATTCAACTAGAGCATCACTTCCTTTTTGAAGCTGACGCATACGACGAGCCGCAAGCATAACTACAGCAAAGCGGTTAGGAATTTGATCTAAACAATCTTGAACAGAAATACGAGCCATAATGCTTCCTTAAAAAGAGCAAAAGGAGAATGAATACACTGTCTTTTAAAATACAGTATATCCTATGCTTGTAGCAATAGCTTAAGCATGCGTCAACACGTTTTTAAACATTGAGATCCAAGTTTGCATCGTTTTTCTTACCGTCCTAAAATATGTTGATCGATAGCTTTTTTTAAAGCGCCTAATTGGAGATTTTTATAAATGACAGTCCATTTTACCACAAAAAAAATAGCAATTACAGCAATATCTGCTGGAATTGTGGCTTATATCATCTATTTATCAGCAGGAGGCAAAAGCTCCTTAAATGAAAGAAATAATAAAGACATTCTTACAATTGCATTAGATTCTAAAGTAAGCTCTGGCGACCCCCGTATAATAGGTGGAGACGCAAATAGCTTATATATTGAAAATATAAGGTTTTTACCTTTGGTCAGCTTTGATGAACAAGGTAGTTTAATTAATATATTAGCCAATGAAATAAAGCCTATATCTAATAAAGCATGGAATATAACCCTAAAAAAAGGGATTAAATTCAATAATGGTAAAGTAATAAATGCCTATGATGTTGAAGCTACATACAATCAAATTATAAATCCCCAAAAAGGGTTTCCCCCAAGCCCAAGAAAAGCAGCTTTTAGCAATGTTACTTCATTTAAAGCTCTTTCTGAAAACCAACTTCAAATTGAGTTAAATTCACCAGACGCATCTTTTTTAAACAATTTAATTGTAGGCACACTCCCGAAAGATGCCGTTTATTCGGCTGCCCCCAATGAGATAAATAATAAAGGCTACGAAAGTGGACCCTATATTTTAAAATCAGCAGACTCTTCAGACTGGATTTTAGTAAGAAATGATCAGTATAATTACTCAGAAAAACCTAAAATGAAAGAATTGGATTTTAAAATTATTTCAGACAGCGGGACACGCTACGCTGCATTAGTAAGAGGAGATATTGACATTGCTCAAAATGCAATTGATCCCGATAAAGTCTCTTTAATTCAAAAGTCAAAGACAGATACATTTCATATTTTAAGTGCTCCAAAGTTATCAACAACATACTTGGCATTTAATTTTAGAGATCCAATTTTTAGCAATTTAAAAGTACGCCAAGCAATTGCTTATGCAGTAGATAGAAAAAGTCTTTTACAATTTAGATTACAAGGACAAGGCGTATTGGCTTCTAGCATGTTTCCTCCTAGTAATTATTATTTTGATTCAGCAATACCTGAAATTCCATTTAACCCTCAAAGAGCAAAATCCCTTTTAAAAGAAGCAAATTTACAAGAGCCTATTTCTTTTTCTATAAAAGTTTCTAATAGTAACAAAGCGACAGTTGAAGTTGCAAAAGCAATCGCTGCAAATTTAAAAGATGTTGGTTTTTCTCCCACTGTTGAAATGCTAGAAAATAGTGTTTTTAGTGACCAGGTAAAAAGAGGTGTTGCCAAAGTTTGGATTTCTCCTTGGGTTGGATTTAAAGATCCCGATCATTTACGATTTGTGTTTGCTTCAAATATGACGCCACCAAACGGAGGAAATAGAGGAGCCTTTGCTAACACACAAATAGATGAGCTTTTGCAAGAAGGAAAAGAAGAAATCAATCCTGAAAAAAGAAAATTAATTTATGATCAAGCTCAAAAATTATTAGCAGGCGAACTTCCATATGTTTATTTATGGCATAGTTTAAATGTTGCAATTGTTTCTAAAAATATAGAAGGTTTTAAATTATACGCTGACGGAAGATATTGGTCTCTTGTTAACGTTACAAAAAAATAAAGGACACGAATGCTTAAAATTTTTGTGCAACGTTTTTTACAATTGATAGCTGTTCTTTGGGGTGTTTCCTCTATTGTTTTTTTTCTACAAAGAATGATCCCTGGTAGTCCAGCTGATACCATTTTAGGAGTAGACGCTTCTGATGCGGACAAAGTAGCATGGCTTACTTTATATGGATTTCAAGATCCTTTATGGAAACAATATTTTAATTTTATAATTCAATTATGCCAAGGTGATTTAGGAAGAAGTTATTCAGGTTATATTTCGGTTACTGAAATTATTGTGCCTCGATTATGGGAAACAATACAACTAGCAACAGTTGCATTCATTTTTTCAATTTTACTCGCAACATTTGTTGGCGTTATAAGTGCAGCTTTTTCTGGCAAGTTTACAGATAAAGCTGCTGCCATTATTTCTTTATTAGCAATATCAGCTCCAAGTTTTATTATTGGTCCAATTTTAATGTGGTTATTTGCTGTTAAGTTAGATATTTTTCCATTAATGGGAAATTTTGGAGCAAGTTCTTTTGTATTACCAGCTATTACTTTAGGTGCTTCATTGGCAGCGTTTTCAAGTCGCATGATCCGAAGCGGAATTGTCGATGTTTTACAAGAAGATTATATTAGAACAGCAAAAAGCAAAGGTTTGTCTCCATTTACTGTTTTAACAAAACATGCACTAAGAAATGCTTTTTTGCCAACACTAACTGTTTTAGGAATGCAATTAGGTGTATTATTAAGTGGAACAGTAATAACGGAACAAATTTTTAATTGGCCCGGACTCGGAAGTCTTGTTGTAGAAGCAGTTCAGCAGCGAGAATATAATATTGTCTCAGGATGTGTAATAATAATGGCTACTATTTATGTGGCATGTAATTTATTAGTAGATATTTTATATCGAGTTTTTGACCCTAGGGTAAGATTATCATGAAAAAAATTACACATCGTTTCTTTAAAATTGCAGGCAAAGATAAAACAACAATATTCTCTGGTATGATTTTATGTTTTTGGGTTTTTATTGCTCTATTGCCTTTGGTTTTTTCTAAATTATCAAATATACCAATACATCTTCAGGAAAGACTTCAAGATCCTTCTTTAAATTATTGGTTTGGTGTAGATGGAAATGGACAAAGCGTTGGATTGCTCATTATGAATGGAGCTTCAACATCTTTAATTGTTAGTCTAATTACAGTGAGTATGTGCCTTGTCGTTGGCATTCCTCTTGGAGCAATTGCTGGATTTTTTGGTGGTAAAATAGATACCCTTATTTCAAGATTTATAGATATTTTATTAGCATTTCCACCTATGGTTCTTCCAATTGCTATCATGGCTTTTTTTGGGGGAGGATTAATTAACGTTGTTATAGCTTTAAGTATTACTGGTTGGGTAAGTTATGCTCGTGTTGTTCGAGGTCAGTTTTTATCTTTTAAAGAAAGAGAGTTTGTTGTTGCCGCAAAATCTTTAGGTGCTTCCAATCACCGTATGATGTTTAAACACATATTCCCTAACACGATCTCTCCTTTAGCTGTTCAAGCAACATTTTCATTAGCTGGAGTTATTATCGCTGAAGCTGGGTTAAGTTTTTTAGGTCTAGGAGTAAGCCAAGCCCATGTTAGTTGGGGAGGTCTTTTAAATTCTGCTCGTGATTATTTAACGACAAACCCCTATTTAGCTTTTTTTCCTGCACTTGCCTTATTTTCTATTGTCGCAAGCCTTAATTTTATTGGAGAAGCATTGCGTCTTACTTTTGACCCCAAGAGCATTGGTGCAGGCAGAATATAAAAAAATATTAATAAGATTAAATTAACAATAAAAAAATATTCAATTCAAATGTTTTATTATTCAAATTAAAAAAGTTATAATTTTTTTGAATTTATTTTAAATAATTAAAGTAGGGGGTTAAATGAGAGCAATATTTGTTTATGTTCTGGTCCTTATTTCGGCTCATAACCAAATATCGTCAGAAAAATTAAATCATATAAAGCTTTCCTATAATTCATCGCTTGCAATTCATAATTTTTTTGTTAACATTTAATTTATAGCGCCAATTTGAACTGCAGCTTGCAGGCGCTTAATAAATAGAGCTAAAGCGTGGAGATCAGTAATGCTATTATTCTATTATCCTCAGTATATTTACAATTCCTTCGTTTTTTCTTTTTTTAATTCTTTTTTAGTATTTATTAGAAAATTAAATTTTATGCATTGAACTATATAATTTTTAATAAATAAACAATTTCATATTTTTCACAAACCATAACTTATCTTAAGGAGATTAGATATGACTTATTTTCATACACATATTCTTGGATTCCCAAGAATTGGCAAAAATCGTGAATTTAAAAAAGCTTTAGAAGCTTATTGGAATTCAGAAATATCAGAACAAGAATTACAAAATATTGGAAAAGATATTAGAAAATACAATTGGGAAATCCAAAAAGATAGCGGTCTTGATTATATCACAGTGGGAGATTTTTCTTGGTACGATCATATTTTAGAAACAAGTGCATTGTTAGGTGTTGTTCCAAGTCGATTTAAAGAAAAAATAGATACAATAAATTTAGATTCTTTATTTTTAATGGCTCGTGGACAATCCTCAAATTCAAATAATATTTCAGCATGCGATATGACCAAATGGTTTAATACAAATTACCATTATATTGTTCCTGAATTTACGGAAGATCAAAATTTTACAATTTCTACAAATACTTTATTCGAGCATATTGATGAAGCCCAGGAGCAGGGTTATCTTGTAAAACCTGTTCTTGTCGGACCATTAACATATTTATGGCTAGGAAAAGCGAGTCATCCTAATTTTGACAAATTAACTTTAATCAAAAATATAATTCCTATTTACAATCAAATTTTTAAAAAACTAAAAGAAAAAAATATAGATTGGGTTCAAATAGATGAACCTATTTTAACTCTAGATTTATCACCTGAATGGATAAACTCATTTTCAGAAACTTATCAAAAATTAAATTTTAATAACTTAAAAATTTTATTAGCAACATACTTTGGTTCTATAGAAGATAAAATAGAACAGATCAATCGACTACCGATTCATGGACTTCATGTAGATTTATGTTCTAATCCAGAACAAATAGAATCAATTATAAATCAATACTCAGTTGATAAGGTATTATCCGTTGGGGTCATTAATGGAAGAAATATCTGGAAGTCCGACCTATTTAAAATTGAATCGAATTTAAATTATCTTAAAAATTTATTTGGAGAAAACTTATGGATAAGTGCAAGTTGTTCTTTATTACATTCACCTGTTGATTTAGATAGTGAACATAATATAGATCCCGAGATTAAAAACTGGCTTGCTTTTGCAAAACAAAAAATACAAGAAATTTCTTTAGTATCAAAAATATTAAGCAACTCAGAAGATAAAAATACAAATACATTTATTATTGAAAATTTTAAATCCACACAATCAAGACTAAAATCAAACAAGGTGCATAATTCTGAAGTTCAAAAAAATATTAATCTTATAAATGAAAATTATTTTAAAAGAAAAAGTGATTATAAAGAAAGAGCTCAAATTCAGAAAAATAAATATAATTTACCATTATTTCCAACAACAACTATTGGTTCTTTTCCACAAACAAAAGAAATAAGAGGGCTCAGAAAAAAATTAAAAGATAAAAAAATTGACCTAAATTTATATAATAATGAAATCAAAAAAAATATTTTAGATTGTATCCAAAGACAAGAAAAATTAGATATTGATGTTTTAGTTCATGGTGAAGCAGAAAGAAATGACATGGTGGAATTTTTTGGCGAATTATTAGAAGGATTCATTTTTACTTCTAATGGTTGGGTTCAAAGTTATGGCTCAAGATGTGTAAAACCTCCCGTCATTTATGGTGATGTCTATCGTAAAAAACCACTAACTTTAGAATGGACGTCTTACGCTCAATCTTTAACAGAAAGACCTGTAAAAGGAATGCTAACGGGTCCTGTTACGATCATTTCTTGGTCTTTTGTTAGAGACGATCAACCAATAAAAGAAACTGCAAAACAAATTGCTCTTGCCCTAAGAGAAGAGACGATTGATCTTGAAAAAGCAGGAATAAAATTTATTCAAATTGATGAACCTGCTTTTCGAGAAGCACTCCCTTTAAAAAAGAAGGATTGGAAAAATTATTTTGATTGGGCAATACCTTGCTTTAAAATTGCGTCATGCGGCATAAGCGATGAAACTCAAATTCACACACATATGTGTTATTCTGAATTTAATGATATTATTTCATACATTGCTGAACTAGACGCCGATGTTATTACCATTGAATGCTCAAGATCAAATATGGAATTATTATCTGCATTTGAAAATTATTGTTATCCAAATGAAATTGGGCCTGGTATTTATGATATTCATTCACCAAACATTCCAAATACAGATTTAATGGTGAATAATTTAAAAAAAGCATTAAATTTTATTTCGAAAGATAAATTATGGATTAATCCAGATTGTGGACTTAAAACAAGAAATTGGCCTGAAGTAGAATATGCTTTAAAAAATATGGTGCTTGCTGCGAAAGAATTGAGAAAAAATGCAACTTAGTGCAAATTAAAAAAATTTGCACTCTTTTTAAAAATGTATTCATAATCATATCTTTGTAATAAAAAATATTTCATTAAAATAAAATAAAGATTACCAATAAAATAGAAATAAATAAATTTTAATAAACACTTTCATTGAATAGACAAATTAACAAAATTCTTGTAAAGAATAAAGCAATGTCTGAAATTAAATGCTCTATCCAATTTTTAGAGGAAAACATGCGAAAAATATATTTATTATCGTCTATTTTATTTGGAGTAATTTCATTTCAATCATTTGCTATTGCAGATTGCAAAAAAGTACGATTTTCAAGTATTGGATGGACAGATATTTCTGCTTCAACTGCAGTTGCTACCGAAGTTCTTAACACTTTAGGTTACGAAACAAAATCGACAGAATTGTCGGTACCAATGACTTTTGCAGGAATGAAAAATAAAGACATAGATGTGTTTCTTGGAAATTGGATGCCATCTATGACGGCCGATATTCTTCCCTATCAAAAACAAGGTTCCGTTGAAACGATTGGTACTGTCTTAAGAGGTGCAAAATATACTTTAGCAGTTCCATCCTATGTATATGAAGCTGGTGTAAAAACTTTTGCTGACATTGCAAAATATAAAGATAAATTCCAAGGAAAAATATTTGGCATAGAACCTGGAAATGATGGAAACAGACATATCCTTCAAATGATTCAAGACAACGCATTTAATTTAAAAAGCTGGAAGTTAATTGAATCGAGTGAACAAGCCATGATTATGGAAGTTATGCAATCCGTAAAAAGAAACAAATGGATTGTATTTTTAGGCTGGGAACCACACACAATGAATAAAATGATTAAAATGAATTATCTTGATGGGGGAGATAAATATTTTGGTCCAAAAGAAGGAGAATCTATTGTTTATATAAATAGTAGAAAAAACTTTTCGAAAGAATGTCCCGAATTAACAAAATTTTTTCATCAATTTAACTTAACAATTGAGGATGAAGAAGAAATTATGGGAATGATACTAAATAAAAAAATGGAACCAAAAGACGCAGCTCGTATATGGATAAAATCAAACTTTCCAAAAGTTAAAAAATGGTTGACAGATATAAAATTAAGCAATGGAAACAATGCAAATTTTGAAGAATTTCAAAAAAACTTCTTAACTATAAATAAATAATTTATTTTAAGTAAATTAAAAGAGGATATTTATGGAAAAAATACCAATAGGAATTTGGGTCCAAGATATAGTTAATTATATAGTTGATTTATCAGAATATCATTTAAGATTATTTTCAGACTCTTTAAATTTAGTTATTGGTAAAACAGTTGATGCATTGGAATGGACAAATCCATTTATATTAATTCTTATTATAGTAATATTAACTTACATAATAAAAAGAAATTGGAAAACATTAATTTTAATTATTTTTGGATGTCTTTTTATTTTAAATCTTGGCTACTGGAGAGAATCTCTAGAAACAGTTACGTTGGTACTTTTTTCTACTTTAGTTTCTGCATTAATTGGAATTCCTCTTGGAATTTTATGTGCTCATAGACCATTTTTCTACTCATTTTTAAGACCAATTTTAGATTTAATGCAAACAATACCTACTTTTGTATATTTAATACCTACATTAATGCTATTTGGCTTAGGAATGGCACCAGGACTTTTTTCAACCATTATTTTTTCAATGCCTGCCACAATTCGTTTGACTTATTTAGGAATGAGTAAGGTACCACCTTCACTTATGGAAGTAGCTGACTCATTTGGCGCAAATCGATGGAAAAGATTATGGACAATTGAATTTCCTTACGCGAAAAGTTCCATTCTAACAGGAATTTCTCAATGCGTTATGCTTTCACTATCTATGGTTGTAATAGCTGCTTTAGTTGGCGCAGAAGGCCTAGGAAAACCAGTTGTTCAAGCATTAAATACCGTGAATATTGTCAAAGGTTTTGAATCTGGATTAACAATTGTCATTATAGCCATTTTACTTGACAGAATATTATCTGTTTCTAACAAAAAAGTTGGTGAATTAACATGACTCAAGAATGTTTTAATATTAGTCATCTTGATTTAGTTTTTGGAAAAAATCCAAATAAGGCCTTTAATGCTTTAGATGCTGGTAAAAGCAGAGATCAAATTCATAAAGAATTAAACCAAATTGTAGCCGTCAGAAAAGTTAGTTTCAAAGTATATCAAGGCGAGATTCTAGTAATAATGGGTTTGTCTGGTTCAGGAAAATCATCATTGTTACGTTGTTTCAATGGAATGAATGGAAGAAGTCATGGAGAAGTAAGGGGGACAATTCAATTTAGAGATCCCTCAACACAACAATTAATAGACATAATTCACTGCCCAAAAAATGAATTAATGGGAATTCGAAAAAATAAAATCTCTATGGTATTTCAACAATTTGGTTTAATGCCATGGAGAACGGTTGAAGAAAACGTAGCTTATCCTTTAGAAATTCAAAAAATTCCAATTGAAGAAATAAAAAAACAAGTTGCAGAAAAACTTCATTTAGTTGGCCTCTCTGAATGGAAAAATAAGTTTCCACATGAGTTATCTGGTGGAATGCAACAACGAGTTGGATTAGCAAGAGCTTTTGTTACAGATGCCGATGTTTTACTAATGGATGAACCATTTTCAGCATTAGATCCTTTGCATAGAAAACATTTACAAGACGAAATTTTACAGCTTCAATATAATTTAAAAAAAACAATTATTTTTGTTACCCACGATTTTTCAGAAGCAATTCGGATTGGTTCTCGAATTGCAATTATGGACTCAGGAAATATTTTACAAATAGGAACTGCAAAAGATTTAATTGATAAACCTTCATGTGAAATAGTAAAAAGATTTACATCAGACGTTACTTTAAATAATCCTATTTATTCTTAAGGAAACCAAGCAATGAGTGTATTTACTAAAACTATTCCAGCATCATGGTATTATGATCCTGAAATTTATGAGATGGAAAGAAAATCTGTTTTTGCATCTGAATGGATTTATATTGCGGAAGAAACAGATTTAAAAAATGAAGGCGATTATATTAAACATGATATAGCAGGTTATCCTATTTTTCTTGTTAAAGGAAATGATAAGATAATTAGAGCATTTCATAATGTTTGTATTCATAGAGCAGCTCCTTTAGTGAATGAAAAAAACGGAAGTTTAAAAAATTCGTCTATCACATGTAAATATCATGGATGGACATATGATTTAAAAGGAGAATTAATGAATACTCCTTTATTAGAAACTTCCGAAGTTAAAAAAAACTGTAACTCTTCTTTATTTGAAATAAAAGTTGATATCTTCAATGGTTTATTATTTATAAATATGGATAAAAATTCCTGCCCTTTTAATGAATTTATTTCCCCCTTAAAAACTGAAATAGAACATTCTAAATATCCTATGAATGAATACACAATTTATGAAAGCATGGAAAAAGAAGGAAATTTTAATTGGAAAACATGGCTTGATGGCTTTCAAGAATGTTACCATTGTATGACAGTCCATCCTTTATTTAATAGAGATTTTTATTTAAGAAAATATAAAATTGAAAATAAAGATCGTTATTCTGTTCATTCTTGTGAAAGAAAAACTTCTTCTGGAATGGGTCACTTTGAAGGGCTATGGCTGTGGCATTATCCTAACTTAGGTTTACCTTGTTATGAAAACTGTTTTTATATGTTACAGGTAAATCCTATAAGTCCAAATAAAACAAAATTAAATTATCGATTTCGTTTTAAACAAGACGTTACTTTAGAGCAAAGACAAGAATTTGTTAAATTAATTGAAAAAATTACTGTTGAAGATATTTTAATTTGCGAACAAGTACAAAAAAATCTTGAGGTTGGAATTTATCAAGAAGGTATTTTGCATCCTGAGCGTGAAAATGGGGTTGAATATTTTCATTCCTTAGTAAGAAAAGCAATTACAAATTTAAAAGGAAATCGTGATGTCAAAAATTCAATATGATTTTATTATTATTGGTGGCGGTTCTGCTGGCTGCGTTTTAGCGAATCGCTTAAGTACAAATCCAGATAATAAAGTATTAGTACTTGAAGCAGGAAGACCTGATTATATTTGGGATATATTTATTCACATGCCAGCCGGGCTAATGTACCCATTAGGTAACAAAGCATATGATTGGTGTTACCAATCTGATCCAGAGCCATTTATGAATGGAAGACGTATTTTCCATGGTAGAGGTAAAATATTAGGAGGCTGTAGCTCAATCAATGGAATGATTTATATTCGTGGAAATCCTCTTGATTATCAAAAGTGGGCTAATCAAAAAGGATTAGAAGATTGGAATTATCAACATTGTTTACCCTATTTTAATAGAGCGGAAACAAGAATGATTGGGGCCAATGAATACCACGGATTTAATGGTCCACTTATGCTTGAAACAGCTTCATGTGAAAATCCATTATTTCAATCCTTCTTTGAAGCAGTCCAACAAGCAGGATATCCCTTAACAGATGATGTCAATGGTTATTGTCAAGAAGGGTTTGGACGTTTTGATAGAAATATTAATAGAGGTCGAAGACTTTCAGCCGCTAGAGCTTATTATCACCCTATAAAAAAGAAAAGACCAAATCTTCATTTAAAAACACGAGCGCTAACAACAAAAATATTATTTGATGGAAAAAAAGCAATCGGAGTTGAATATCAAAAATTTGGAATTACTCATAAAGTATATGCTGGCGAAATTATTTGTTGTGGTGGTGCTATTAATTCGCCACAATTATTACAATTATCTGGTATAGGAAATGCAACTGAATTAAGATCGCATGGAATTAAGGTAACTGAAAACCTTCCAGGTGTAGGCGAAAATTTACAAGATCACCTCGAGGTGTATGTTCAACATGCCTGTAAGTTACCCGTAAGCATGTACCCAGCGTTAAAATGGTGGAATAAACCCAAAATAGGGTTTCAATGGTTATTTCAAAGAAAAGGAGCCGCAGCAACAAATCATTTTGAGGCTGGTGGATTTATTAGAAGTAACAATGAAGTAACATATCCAAATATTCAATTTCATTTTTTACCACTAGCTGTTCGGTACGATGGATCTTCTCCATCTAATGGACACGGCTACCAAGTCCATATAGGTCCCATGAATTCCGATGCAAGAGGTCATGTAAAAATTCGCTCCTCAAATCCAAAAGAATATCCAAGTTTAAAATTTAATTACTTATCAACAGAACAAGATCGCAGAGAATGGATAGAAGCCGTTCGCTGCGCTCGAAAAATATTAAGCCAAGATGCGATGAATGAATTTAATGGAGGAGAAACATCTCCAGGCCCTGCTGTAGAAACGGATAAAGAAATATTAGACTGGGTAGCACGGGATGCCGAAACTGCTTTACATCCTTCTTGCACTTGTAAAATGGGTGAAGATCCTATGTCTGTTGTCGATCCCAAAACTATGTCCGTTCATGGAATTAAAAATTTAAGAGTTGTAGATGCCTCTGTGATGCCTTTTGTTACGAATGGAAATATTTATGCTCCCGTTATGATGATTGCCGAAAAATCTGCAGATATTATTTTAGGTAACACATTACTGGCTCCAGCTTCTGTAGATTATTACCAGCACGAATCAAATAATAAATCTAAAAATAGTTATACTCAATCTGAACTAAGCATGCAGTAAACTTATTAAATTAACAATTTTGGATTTTAAATGACAAATTTAACTCACAAAAAAACGATTACTATGCATAAAGGCAGACTTGAAGCATTTAGCGATGGTGTTTTAGCGATCATTATTACTATTATGGTATTAGAGTTAAAAATTCCGCATACAGATGATTTATATGAACTTTTACCTCTATTACCCATATTTTTAAGCTATTTTTTGAGTTTTATTTATGTAGGAATTTATTGGAATAATCACCATCATGTCTTTCAAATAGTGAAACATGTCAATGGAAAAATATTATGGGCAAATTTGAATTTATTATTTTGGCTTTCCTTACTTCCTTTCGCTACCGCTTGGTCTGGTGAGAATTCTTTTTCAAAAACTCCCGTTGCTATGTACGGCTTTATTTTACTTATGGCATCTGTTTCTTTTTATATTTTAGTAAAATCTCTTGCCTCATCGCATGGCTCAGACTCAGATATTGCAAAATCTCTTGGCGGTAATTTAAAAGGTAAAATATCAATTGTTATTTATGCACTTGCAATTTTTTTAACTTACTATTCTTCCTATGTTTCGATGTTTATTTATTTATTTGTAGCTATTCTTTGGATAATTCCAGACAAAAGAGTTGAAAATATAGTTCAAGAATAATATTTTAATTATAATATCATTACTTTTTATACATAATAGCATTAATAAAAACAATTATATTGATTATTATCTATATAAAATATTAAATATTAAAATTATATTTAATATTTTATTTTATATAATTAGATTAATTTTCCACTATTATAAGATACTATAGAAAGATTTATATGTTTAAATTATGTAATATGTAAAAAAATACAGTAATAAATTATTCAAATGGAAAATTCGAATTTAAATATTATAATAGCTATTATAAAAAAAGATTTGAAGAAGAAGACTACTTAGCTTATTTGGTTTTAACAAAAAATAATTTCAATAAAAATGTATTAAATGTATCAAGAAAATTAGCCGATCAATTAAAAATATGTAAATTTTTATATACAGAAATAAATAATAGCTTTATGTCTAAAAAAGGAACCTATCCTATACCAAAATTAGAATTTAAATCAAATAATGATGTAATTAATTTTTTTGAGACTGAAACAGATTCATTATTAATATTATCTGTTTTTTGGCATGTTGGGTTTTCATTATCTTATATTGAGCATCAGGAAATTTTTAAAAAAGTAGTAAAATATGTTAAAAATAATAATACATTTTATACTTCACATATTTCTCCTACAAAAGATTATACAGAGGATAAAAACATGAAAGATAAATCATTAATTAATTATAATATTACTAGATTTGGAAATACTTCGTTTGTCCAATCACGTAAACTTTTTGATAATAAATTTTATTCATATAGTTTTTCAAAAGATTATATAAGAGTTAATGCTAATTCAAAAAATGAAGATGTACAAAATTTTATTAAAAATAACATACCATTTATTTCTGGATTTTCAGGAATTGCAAATCTTTCTTGTAAAGTAATTTTATTATCTGGTATAAAACCAAAATCAAACGAATCAATAATGTTTATGGAATCAATGGCTGCATTTATTGTTGCTTCAGGTATGCACTCTTATACAGAAGTTTATAGTTCATATAATTTATTTCTTAATTTATTCAGTAAAAAAAATAAATACTCTTTTTTTATAAATATAAATTAGAAAGAAATATATTTTATTAATTATAGAATCTGTTTATTTTTATACATTTGTAAAATCTCTTGATACAGAATTATTTATTGCAAATATTTGGATAATTCCAGACAAAAGAGTTGAAAATATAGTTCAAGAATAATATTTAAATGAAATTCAAGAAAATAATTAATTTTATATAAACATCAATTAATTATTATTTTCAGAAAAAAACTTTTTTGCAGTTTTATTTAACGAAATTAATGCTCTTTCAATATCAGCAGATGATGTTCGCCAATTACAAAATGCAGCACGAATTCCATGCTGCTCTTTATAAATGGTTTGAGACAAAAAAACTTCACCTTCTTTGTGCAATATTCTTGAGTTTTCTGGAGTAAGATAAAATAAATTTGGAAACTCATTTAATTCGCTTAAGTAACTAGCTCGATTGTAAAAAGTTTTTTGCTGAATTTTTTGTATGTTTTGTTAACTGAATAGAATAATAATATTATTCTTCTATTCAGTTAAATTATCAAAATCTACAGAATTCACTGTTCCAGCATTTGCCACAACTATAATTGGCTTTGCTTTATTTCTTTCTAATTCTTCTTTTAAAAAAGAAATATCAATACATTCTCTATCAGGTTCACATGGTATATATATTTAAAGAATCACGACCCATTCCAAGCATAGCAAGCGATTTTAATATACTTGAATTAGGTGATGCACTTAAAATTTTTAATTGGTAAAGTTTGTATAAACCATCTTCGGTAATATCAATTTAATTCCTTTCTCCAGCCCATTGACTTCCTATTGCAAGAGCAACAAAATTAGAAATTGTTGCTTCACTTACAAAAGTACCATTAAAATCATTAGATATGCCAAATAATTCACGTAACATGTAAAGATGTGCTAAAAAATGATTTACAAACTCTTCTAAAGCTCCGTTAGATCCTTTAGAGTTTTCTTGTAATCCATTTAAAATGTGTTCTTTATTTTTTCTGTCTGGTACAATTCTGTTATCAATATTATTATAAAAATTTTACTACATTTAAGAGTAAATTTTGAAGTTTAGGAGTTTTATTCTGTCATTTAATATTTCTTTCATATTAATTCACCTATATTAACTATCTTTTTAAAAGAAATATTAACATAATTATGATTTTTTATAAATTGTCAAGGCAGAATTATAATTTAAAAATTATAGAAAAATTAAACATATTATCGCAATTAAAGTATACGGCAAAGAACCTAAAAATAAATAAAGAGGACTTATTCCATCTTCACCCAAATTTTTATTTAAAATTCCGTAGCCAATTGGATTGGGTGCATTTGCAATAACGGTTAATCCACCACCAGCCACAGCTCCAGCAACAAGTGAATATTTCATAGCATCTGATAAATTAGGAACTAAGGTACCTAAATAAGTTAAAGCTGCATTGTCTGTAACAGCAGTTAAAGCTGTAGCTCCAATAAACATTGTAACTGGCTGCAATAAATTTACTAAAGGAATAAGCCACCATTGTTGTAGAGCGCCTAAAGTAACAAGGCCGCCTAAGAAGAAACCAACAAGTAAACTTTCTCTTATTTTTAAAGAATCATGATATTCTTTTGTTACTTCAAACCAACCAATAAATAATAAAAATAATGGAATTAAAAAAGAAACATATTTATGATAAACAATACATAGTATTAGAAATACAATATTTGTAACAATTATCCAATAAGGTGTTTTTTGCTTTTCTTCATTTATAATTAGGCTTTTTTCAGTATCTTTAATTGGATTTCTAAAAATCACAGAAGTTACTAATGTGCCAATTAGAACGGCAATAATTGATTTCCAACCAAAGTTTGTAAACATAAATTGAAGATCCCATTTCCATGTATTTGCAACGATTAAAACGGGTGGTGCGGCAAAATGAGTGAGTGTGCCTCCGATAGAAATATTAACAAATAATAATCCAAGCATAGCATACTTAAATCTCATATTTTCTGTTTTCGAGAAAAAATGCTCTTGTAATAATAAAGCACATACTGTCATAGCAACGGGCTCAGTAATTAATGAACCTGATAAAGAGCCAAAAATATAAATACAACAAAAAAGAGCAATTTTTTTATGAACAAAAAATATTTTAGAAAAGAATAAGGATAAAAAATTTATTCCTCTATCAGCAAGATACATAACAGGTTTTGTTGCTGACATACACATAATAATAAAAACAAAAATAGCTTCTTTAAAATCAAGTTCATTTAAAAAACTTAATGATGCAGGCATTCCTAAATAAACAGAAATTAAAGCAATAAAAATAAAAGCCCAAAAACCAAATACGACTTCAACTTCTCCCAAAAAGTGAAGAACTTTTTCTGACATAGATCCCTTTGGACGCTTATGTGCCATAGCTATAATTCGACTGGTACAAAACGTATGCAAAACAGCGCATACAAAAATAAAAGTTGCAGAATAAATAATTACTTTATTTTGTAAAAGTTCACTCATTATTGAAATTTGTTCAGGACAACTTACTGCCATTTTTAAAACTTTCCTTGCAGTTATTTAAGGGCTTTGCCATATTCAAATCGGATGAATTAATGGAAAGGCTCCTATTTATGAAATATTCCCTTGTTTTTTTTGATGCTGACGATACCCTCTTTGACTTTAGCAAATCTCAAGAAATTGCTTTTCGAGAGTCCATTTCGCACTTTAATATAAGCTATCATACGGATAGACTTTATTACGAATATAAAAAATCAAATAAAGAACTCTGGGCAAAATTGGAACAAGGCTCCATTAACGCAGATGAATTAAGATTACTCCGTTTCAAAAACATTTTTGAAACTCATAAAATTAATCAAGATCCTAAAATCTTTGGCGACTATTATATAGAAAAGATTTCAAAAAGTACACATTTAATCCCCTATGCCTTACAAATCTGTCAGTTTATTAAATCACTAAATATAAAAATTGGAATTATAACAAATGGTTTTACCGATACTCAAAAAAACAGATTTGAGAAATCAGAGCTATTTCCCTTTTTTGATTCTATTACAATTTCCCAAGAAACAGGCTTTCGTAAACCACAACCTGAAATTTTTGAAATCGCATTAAAGAAACACTTAAACATAAAAAAAGAAGAAGTCCTTATGATAGGTGATAATTTACATGCAGATATTCTAGGAGCGAATGAATTTGGAATGGATACATGCTGGTTTCACAAAAGCGGGGGACAACCTAAAGCCGATATTCAGCCTAAATATATCATTACAGAGTTAATGCAACTTAAAAAAATTATTGCTAAAACATAATACAATTAAAAAAATTTTAATAAAATAAGTATTATTTTTATATTAAATTAAATTAGAAATCATTTTGAATAAAAATTCTCAATTTCTTCTATCATAAGTTCAGGAGCTTCATCCGCAACAAAATGACCTACTTTTTCTAAAACTTTTGTTTTTGCATTAGGAATTAATTTTTTCCAATATTCATAAGATTTTAAAGTAATTAATTTATCTGATGCTCCCCATAATAACAAAACAGGAATTTTAGAAAGTTTATTTAATTGATTCTCTATTTGCCAAACATCGTCATTTTCTTTCACAAGAGCTTGAGCAAATCCCCAAGTGCCAAACCTTTCGTCTTGATTTTTAAACTTCTCTATATATTTTTGATGTTTTTCTATCGTTAGAGGAGTATGTTTTCCCCATGCTAACTTAACAAAAAATTTTGGAGAATAATTCATTTTTAAATATAAAAATTTCATTGTTGCAGATGACATTAAAAATTTCATCCAATTAGGAAAATATTCAATTTTACTCATAGGCCATGCCCAAGAATTTATGATAACTAAACTAGATACCAAATTCATATTTTCAAGAATAAAAGGAAGAGAAATAATTCCTCCAAAATCATGAACCACAATATGAAATTTTTTTAAATTTAAATGCTGTATTAATTTTGAAAAATTCTCTTGATGATTTTGAATGGTATAATCATAATCTTTGGGCTTGTCAGACGCTCCAAACCCAATATGATCTGGAGCAATAACTCGAAATGTATTTTTAAATTTATTTATAACAGTAATAAACTCATCCGATGAGCTTGGTGTTCCATGAACAAATATTATGGGAAAACCATTTCCAATATCATGATATCTTAAAACTATACCCTTTTGTATTTCCAATTCATCCATATTATTCCTCTCCATTACAAATTAATAAATAGCAAGTTCATATTTGAGATAAATCAACTATAATCTATCTAACTTCAAAAAAAATATTTATGCCATTATTATTTATTTATTTTCAAAATATTTTTTTATAATAATTAAATTATTTAAATAATAAATAGAATATTAAATTAAAAACAATTTATTATAAAATAGAATTCTTATTTTTATAAAAATATTAATATTTATTTACTTTTTTTAAAATTTAAAATAACTACTTTTGTCATTTTTGTATTTTTAATAAATTACAAAATTATATTGTTTTAAATATTTAAATCAAAGGAAATCAAATGATTAAAAAAAAATTCTCTCTTATTTCTTTTTTTGCGATAACGGGAATTGCTTTTCATTCAGGATGCTCTAAATTTAACAATGATAGAGATAAAAATAATTCTGATTTTAATAGTTTAAGTATTTCTAAGGCAACAAAAGAAAATTCTAATATACAAACATCAATAGATAATACTTTTGAAAATACTTTTAAAATATACACAGATACCTTATCTGAAGATGAAAAAATTAACTATCTGACCAAAACCTATAAAAGATATTTAGTTAAAATTCAAAAAAAAGAAAATAAATTATTTCTTACTTCAAATTTAAATATTGAGAATAAAGAATTTAGTTCAATAAATGATTTAAATAGAGGACTGCAAAAAGAAATTTTTAGCAAAAACACTGAAAGTATTAAAAAATTTCAAAATAATTATAGTATTAAATTTAATTTTAATTCAAATCAAAATGAAAATTTATTTGAATTAGAAAGCTATTGGTTAAATACTAAACTGGAATTTAATGATTTTGAAACTGCTATCAAGTCGATTATTAATGAATATCAAGTGATTACTGAAAAATATATTCAAATAGCAGAAAATATTATACAAGGTAAAGTTTCAGAAAACGATTTTTATAAACTTAATTTCCAAGGTTATAATGATAATATTAGTGATTTTATAGATGCTATTTCAAATAAAAATATAGTTTCGTATCATGATAATTCAATTATTGGCTCATTATTTTATCCAACTTTTTTATTTTTAATAGATAGTGAAAATAATAATTTTTATAAAATAAATGATAAAAATAAAATAAATAATACTTTAATTGATATTTATAACCAATATATAAACATAAATGAAACTATAATTCATTTATTAAATAACAAAAATTCAATCCCTGATGAATTAATTGAACTTAAGTTTCTAAATTTAGAATTTCAAACAAGCCTAATAAATAAAATTGGTGACCTTGTTAAAAATAAAGACCAAAATAATTTAGATAAAACTTTAAAATATATTGAATTAAAAGCAAATAAATTAATTGAGACTGAAAATAATTTAAATTTTAAAATTAATAATTCTTCCAATAATATAAAATTAAATGTAGAAAAAATTAAAGATAGTTTTAGTAAAATAAATTCTCTTAAAGATTATATTGGTGGATGCCAAGCCCATTTATATGTTGATGGCTCTTGCTGGCAAAGTGAATTTGGCTATTTAAGTCATGTCATTTCAGAACAAGAAAAGAAACTTTATAACTACTATAATGGAAATAATTTTATTAATTCAAAAGATAAAGAAATATTAAAATTATATAAAAATATTATAAAATTTGAAAATAATTTTAAATTATTTAATCAAATAAATTCAATGTATTCATATGATAAAATAAAATTAATTAATCATTTAAGGTTTATCAATGAATCTATTTATCGAATAAATAATATTGAAAACGTATTAAAAGAATTTTCTGATATCGGCTACAATTTTCAAACAAAAAAATCATTTAAAGCTTGGCTTAATGAATTTAATGTAGAACTGCCAACAAATTTAAGTATTTTCCATGATTATTATAAAAACATCCAAAATTTTAATGAAGGAATTGAATTATCAGGGACAGAATTTGCTATATTAATGACAAATCAATCTGGCTTAGGATTAATTCCTTTACCTCCTGTAAATTTACTATCATCATTACCAAATCAAATATTCAAACAAAATATTTCCTGTAACTATAATTTTAATGCATTAGATAATGAATCAGAAGAATATAAAATAATTCGCGGTATAAAAGACAATCAAAACTCTAATGCATTTGAAAAAATTACAAATAGAATTAAGTTATTAAATGATTTATCAATAAAAAAATCCCAATTAAGGGTTTGGCATAAATTATATACAGAAATAGACAAAAATCCTAATATTAATATTGAAAATTTAATAAAAAAGACAAGAGGAAATATACTTGCGGAATCAGTAAATCATTTTTATGATTTAAAAGCATTAGATAATATATTTGATAAAGAATCAAAAAACAAAAATATAGAACATTTAAAAAAGTCTCAAAATTATTTATTAAACTCAACAAAAGATAATAATTTTCAATTAAACTTTTATAGATATATTATTAAACACTTAACATTTTTAAAAGATTCTTATGAAAATGAGACAAATAATAAAATAGATATTTCAAATATTGATATTAATATTGAAGTAAGAAATTTGAATACAAAAGAAGTTTCTATAGAAATAAAATCTATGATTGATTATTTAGATCTATTAGGATTAAAAGACGACTTAGAAAAAGCAATTATAAACAAAATTTCACGAAAAGATTCTTTACTTGATTCTTCTTTTTTAAGAAATGCAAATAATTATATTGAAAACAATAGTAATTTTCAGTTTCAAAAAAATAAATCTCAATTTTCTGATAATTTAAATAAATTTTATTTCCCAGATTATTTACTACCAATGAGTTCATCATATTATAAAAATGAGAATGAAAAAATATTTAAGACAGATTTATTTTTAAAAGATTTAGAAAACTATTCTAAAATATCAGAAAGTAAAAAATTATTAATAAATGATATTCTTTCTACAATTTTTAACTATGAATTTGATGAAATAAAAGCAAAAACAAAAATTGGAACTGAATTTAATACCTCATTAAAAAACATCTATAGTAGAATATATAACCAGTTTTATAAATTTAAAAACGATTCTTTACCAGCATTTATTTTTAGTTCAAATCAATTTGACTTATATAAATCATTTAATACTTATATTTTTGAAAATGAAAATCATGAAAGCAAAATTAGTAAAATTAAAAAAATTGGTAATCGTTTATTAAAAACAATAAATGCCGTTAATATAGGCATGAATATTGTTTATACGCCATCAAGAATTTTTAGCATTCATAGTTTATATTCTGATAAAGATTACATAAGAGGCTCACGTGAAACTGGTGGTATTATAATTGATTCTTTTGATATGTTTATTGATATTTACAGAAATAAAGATCTCTTAAAATCAAATCCAGCAATGTTTCATAAACTTGCGAAAGCACAAATTGCTTTAAACACATTATCTGCTGGTTTTAGTTTATGGCAAGGAATTGATAATTTAGTTGAAGCAAAAAAATACGAAGGAAAAAGAAAACAAGATCTTCAAGTAAATGGAGCTATTAATATAGCTTCTGCTGCAGTTTCCTTATCTACAATTGCAGCCGCAAAATTAACCGCAATGGCGGGTCCCGTGGGGGCTGCTACTGGTTTTATATTAATGTCAGCACAAAGTATATATACAGCCGTTCGCTTTCATGAAAGCTTAACAGAATTAGGTGTTGATGAAGAAACAAAAGCTGCTTTGGTTTCTTTTAGCATTATGACATTTGGTATGCAGTTTGATCACAGCAATGTTCCAGGTGTAGCTTATGCTTCAAAAGTTCATATAAAGAAAAACCAATTAAAAGAAAGTCTAAAATATTATAATGATAATCATGAAAAAAGTGGTTTTTATTTTGAAAAAATAATTACACCAGAAATACGTTATTATTATCCCTATACTAGAAGAGACACAACCACATATAATGGTAGTTATTTGCAAGGGCAAAGTACCACAACAATAGGCGGTCAATTATTAATTGACCAAATTCATCAATGTCAAACAAATAATATTTATCCAGAAAATATTTTAAATCAATCTAATAAATTAAATTTAAACTCTTTATATGAAATTTTAGATCATAAAAAGTACAAAAAAATGATATTGCCTGCATCAGAAGTTGGTGTTGGATATGGCAATAGATATTATGATGATACTAGATACTGTGAAGAGAACTCTTTAAATAAATACTCCTTAATGACTACTTTAAAAGCGGATGATAATTCTGTTTTAACAGAATTACAAAAAAATAATTTAAGTAATTTAATTTATGTTGGAATTGATGACCAATATAAACATGGCAGTGGAATATCATACATAAATGGAGAAAATAATTATAAAAACTTCTTTATTATTAATAAAGGTCAATATCACTATAATTTAAAAGGAGCTAATAAAAACGATTATTTTGAAATAAGAAGTCAAGTCTCTAAAAAATTTAATATTAACGGATCTAATTTTTATAAATTAAAAAGAGAACCATTCAAGGGTACATATTTCTATTCATATAATATTAAAACAATGGTTAATGCTTTAAAAAACGATGAATTAAAAATTTATGGGAACGATGGTATTGATACTTTATCAATGCAATTTTTTGAAATGGATAATGAAGTTAAAGATTTTGAACCTAATATTTTTATTAGACAGAGTGAAAATCAATTAATAAAAGATAATCCAATTTCAGATCCAAATAGAGCTCATGAATATAAATATAACTATTACGAAATAATTGGTGGTTATCCAAATATAGATTTAGAGCGATTGCCTGAAGTTGAAGGCATTGAGCAATTTATTGGTTCTAAGTATAATGATATTTATATAGCTACTTCACAAAATGATTTTATTTATGGAAATAAAGGAAAAGATAAATTATATGGCGCAGCGGGTGACGATGTTTTATTTGGAGGAGAAGATATTGACTATTTAGTTGGTGGAGAAGGTAACGATACTTACATGATTAGTAAAGAAGACTTTTTAGTTAATAAAGACAGCTATGATATCATTAATATTTTTGATAAAAACACAAATAGAAGTCCATTTTATACAAATAATATTGAAGAAAAAGATTTCATAAATACTGATATTACAAATCTAGGTATGATAAAAGAAAATAATGATTTATGGATAGTAACAAAATCCGATGAAATATTAAAAAGACATAATTTAACAGAAAATGAGCATGTAAAAATTGTAAAAATTGAAAACTTTTTTCAAGCTATAATTGATAATAATAATAATCTTCCAATTTTATCCTCTAAAGATGGATTTATTTATAACTATGACCCATCTTTAATTTCTAGTGAAAGTATTTTATGGTTAGATACAATAATGATAAATACAAATTATGAAATAAATAAAACTAATATTTTTAATATTCACAGTAAAATTGATACAAAAATAGGACTTCGTCTTGATACTTTAAAAAACCTTTCCGAAATTACCACTGTAATAGGCTCTCCAGATGCGGAAATTATTATTGGAAATAATAAAGATAATGTTTTAAATGGGGTTGAAGGTAACGATCATTTAAATGGAATGGATGGCGATGATATTTTAATTTCTTCACTCGATCTAACTAAAAACAAACCTACTTTAGATTTACATGGCGGTAGAGGCGAAGATATTTATTTTATAAGTATTAAAAATGCTTCATCAGCCATTAACAACAATGCAAATATTTATATAAATGATATTGATACAAACTCTATTATTAATATTGATTTTCCAGATTACTCAAACATAACTTATGGTGGATATATGGGATCAAATCAAATTAATTTTTATGACACAAGCTCATCATTTTCTAATCAAAAAGTTATATTTACTCTGCATTTTAATAACAAAATAAGACCAAGAAAAGTATTAATTAATACCTCTAAAGAGTCTTTTACAATTGGAGAAGATTTTTTAAATTTTAAGCAACATTAAAATATATTTTTATTATTTAAGAAGGAGTATTTATGAAATTGAATTTTATATTTAAATATTTATTAAGTTTATATTTATCTGTTTTTTATTGTTTTCCGTCTTTTAGTTCACCTGGAAGAAATTGTACAACAAATTTAAGTAGATCTTCCCCTCAATTGAATCAAACTCCTCAATCAGGAAGAAATCCTTCTGGAAATCACGGAAATAATCATTGGTTGTATGATCATGAAAATAGAGGAGGTCATTTGATTAGCAGACATATTTCAAAGAGTGATGATGAACTTAGGAATAGGGCTAATATAGAAAGAAAAGTTTCTGTTTCCAGTTTTCATAGTTTTGAATCTGCAGATAAATTTGTTTCAACAATAATTAGCCAAAATCAAAGTGATATAAATCTATGGAAAGCGAATGTCAGCGATCAACAATCATTTGTCATTCAATTAAAAAGAGGAATTACTGAATCAGGAAATACTTTAGTTTCTTCTGGAAAAATATATAATGATAGACATGGTCGTATTGAAAATGCCTACAATGCTAAAGTTGTTCTATTAAAAGATAATCGAATGCGCGAGGGATATAAAATACTAACAGGATATCCTGTAAATTAAAGCATGCCTCAATTTTATAATATTAGAACTATATAAAAATTAGAATAAAACTATCTTTTCTATTTGTATTGAATTATCTTAATAGTATCATTATATTAAACTTCATATTCTAAAAGTGAATTAATTATTTTATAAATACCTGAAAAATACTTTGGTATTGTTACTTAAAGCTAATCTATTTGAGGCATATATGATATCTTCCCCATCAGATCTTTCTTACTTCATAGAAGTTGCAAGCACATTAAACATTTCTAGGGCTGCGGAACGAGCCGGAATAAGTCAACCCTCTTTAAGTTTAGCTATGCAGAGACTAGAAGAATCCATTGGTACACCACTTTTGACGCGCAATAAATCAGGAGTTACCTTAACCCAAGCAGGAAAACAATTACTAGCTCATTCAAAACATCTTTTACAAATATGGGATAAAGTAAAAGACCAAGCACTTGCATCTGTAAATGAAATTCAGGGTTCCTATACTATAGGATGTCACCCTTCAATTGCTTTATATTCTCTTGGAAATTTTCTACCAAATTTAATGGAACAACATAAACAACTAAACATAAAACTAATACATTCTCTTTCTAGAAAAATAGTAGAGGGTGTCATTAGCTCTTCAATCGATATAGGTATTGTCGTAAATCCAATACATCATCCAGATTTAGTTATACGTAAAATTAGCGAAGATGAAATTACTTTCTGGAGCTCAAACTCTGCTCGTGATATTCAAAAAATAAATACAAATGATGCTATTCTTATATGCGATCCTGAATTACTACAAGTTCAATCCGTTTTAAAGAAAATGTCGAAAATTGGGATAAAATTTAATAGAGTGATCACATCAAGCAGTTTAGAAGTTATTTCTATGTTAACTTCTAGTGGATGTGGTGTTGGCATTTTACCTTCCCGTGTTGCCACTTTAATAAAAAGCCAAAAGCTTGAAAAGCTTGAAAATTTCCCTTCTTTTCATGATGAAATCTGTTTACTATTTCGGGTAGAAAATAAAAATGTAAAAACGATTCAAGCAATTTCAAAAGCAATTACAACTTCTATGTCTTCATATCCAACAAAATAAAAATTTATAAAGAATTTACAAAATTTGTCCACATAAATTGATTTTGTTTTTGTCGCACTTCTTGTCTACTCTTTTGTAAATATTCATCTGATATTAATTCTGCTTGCTTTATCCCTAATTGTAATGCTTGTAATTGAATTTGGCACGCCTTATCACAAACAATAAAATCCCAAAGTGCTTCTTGCAATGTTCGCGATGCAGTAAAAAGACCGTGATTTTTTGCAATAACAACTGAGTAATTTCCAAGAGCCTCAGCAATTAAAATTCCTTCATGCGAAGATCTTACAGGCCCAGTATAGCCTGTATAAATACCTTGATCATTATGAATTGAGGCACCAAGTTGAGTTAAAGGTTCTATCTTAATACCAAGTAAACTTTGTACAACTGTATTGTCTGAATGTGTATGAACAATAGCAGATACATCTGGTCGCAAACGATAAATGGCGCGATGAATAATTTCACCAGGGTGTGACTGTCTGTTACCTTCTAAAATATTTCCATCAAGATCAACTCGTAAAACATCGTCTATTTTTATTTGATTAAACGTAACACCGCTTGGATTGATCCAATATTGATTTGTTTCTGGGATACGTACACTCACATTCCCAAATGGACCAGAATCTAATTTTTGTGAAACTAATATATGACAAGCTAAAACAAGCTCATGCCGAAGTTGATAAGATAAGCTGACTTGCATATGATCTTCTTTCATTTTCTCTCCCAAAAGGAATTGCTGAATTAAAAATTTGACTCCAAAACTCGTCCCAAGCTGTTTTACTTTCTATATATCCATCAAATAAATCTTTTGTAAAATCAGGATATTCTAAAATAATTTCACTTATTGCATTTTTAACAATTGTTTGATGGTGTAAATCAATTTCACCAATATGAATATCCCAAAATTCCCATTCTAAATTTTGCTTTATTTTCTCAATTTCAGGATTTTTTGAAAAATACTCATGCATAGTAGATAAATAAATTTGACATAAACATTCTCCACCCATTCCGCGCAAACCAACTCCATAAGCCCATGAATTTTTGTTTAAAGAATTTTGGACAGATAATAAATAAGGCATACAAGTAGTAGATTCATATTGCAATTCTTCATTTTTAATACCTAAGCTTCTTAAAAAGTTATCGTATAAAATAGGATGTGCTGCTTTTGATTTTCCGTTACCTAATTCATCATTTAGAATTTCTGCTAAAATTGATTTTAAATTTCCAAAAGGCATTTTACTTATTAATATTCCAAGGTCAGCTATATAATAGTGCGTAAAAAATCGATATTGAATAAATATATTTTTTAGAACATTTAATGGAGCTACTTTTAAATATTGTAAATTTTTATCAATCCGGTATTTTTCAGTCATTTTTGTCTGGTCAACTAAATCCCAAAAAATATTTTGCGCCTCATTCATATTTTCCATGAATTTCTCCAAATATAAAAAATAATTAATTTTATTTTACAATATTATATTAAATAAATTCTATATATAGATAAAATATAAAACCTCTATCGTTACCATAGGTAATAATTATATCTTAAAAAAACATATATTCTCTTTTATTTTTAAAAACTTAAGACTTACCCCTTTACAAACTGTTTATAATGATTACTTTAATTTTGTGGTTAGAAAAATGTTTTATTATAATTAGGAGGAATTTTTATGTCATTTTTACAAAATTTCAAGAAACCTTCTTCTCTCATATCTCGCTTTGAGGAAGATCCTTTTTATGAATTACAAACAAATATTAATAAACTCTTTGGTAGTCTAATAAATGAGCCGTTAAACGATAAATCATTATCCAAAAAAATTAAATGGAATCCATCCATTGAATTAAAAGAAACACCAAAAGAATTTATACTTATTGCTGATTTACCAGGTTGTGAAAAAAAGGATATTCATATTACTCTTCAAAATGATATTCTTACCATTAAAGGCGAAAGAAACTTTGAAGAAAATAAAAATGATGACAAGTATCATTTAAGTGAAAGGTTTTATGGTTCCTTTGAAAGACAAATACATATGCCTGAAAGCTTAATAAACAAAGAAAGAATTGACGCAAAATTTAATAATGGAGTTCTAACTGTTTCTTTAGAAAGAAAAAATGAAATTCAAAATAATTCAAAAAGAATTGAAATCAATTAATTCAATACATATTTAATTCTAACCACAAAAAAATCGTTGTAACTTGTTAAAAGTTACAACGATTTATCTAATTAAAATATCAAAATTAATTTTTAAACTTTTTAAAAGCTAAAGAAACATTTGTTCCGCCAAATCCAAATGAATTAGATAAAACAGCGTTCACTTCTTTTTTAACTGCTTTTAAAGGGGTATAGTTCAAATCACAATGTTCGCCTGGATTTTCTAAATTAATTGTTGGTGGAATAATTCCTGTTTTAATTGCCATAACTGAAAATACAGCTTCAATACCACCTGCTGCACCTAGTAAATGTCCTGTCATACTTTTTGTAGAGCTTACATTTAGTTTATAAGCTTGTTCTCTGAAAACTGTTTTAATTGCCTGAGATTCGCACAAATCATTTAGCTCTGTAGATGTTCCATGGGCATTTATATAATCAATATCTTCAGGTTTTAATCCAGAGGTATCGAGCGCCTGTTGCATAGCTCGGGCACCACCTTCTCCTTCAGGAGCTGGGGATGTAAAATGATAAGCATCTCCTGATGCACCAAAACCAGCTATTTCACAAATAATATTAGCTCCACGTGCTTTTGCGTACTCATAATCTTCTAAAATAAGTATTCCAGAACCTTCACCCATTATAAAACCACTTCTATCTCTATCGAATGGTCTAGAAGCTTTTTCTGGTTCATCAGAACGATTTGAGCACAATGCTTTCATTTGTCCAAAACCAGCGTAAGCAATTAAACTTAAAGCGGATTCAGCGCCTCCACAAATCATTGCTTTTGCTCTACCAGATTGGATGTACATCATTGCATCACCAATAGAGTGAGCTCCGCTTGAACAAGCTGTTGCAGCACAAATATTTGGACCTTTTGCACCTGTTTCAGAAGAGACCACACCAGCAGCCATATTTCCTATAAAACCCGGAATCGTAAAAGGAGAAACGCGTTTAATTCCTTTTGTTCTTGCGATAAAAGATTGATCTTCTAAATAACCTAGAGCGCCAATTCCAACTCCTATTGAAACACCAATTTGATGATGATTTGTGGCATTAATTTCAAGATTAGCGTTTGCTAATGCCATTTTAGAAGCAGCAACGGCGAGTTGCACAAAACGTTGATTACGTTTAGCTTCTTTCTCATTCATGTATTTAGTTGGATCAAAATTTTTCACTTCACCAGCAATCGTTACGCAATTTTCAGGTGGTTCAAACATGGTTAATTTGCCGATACCACTTTTGCCTGCAATTACGTTTTCCCAGCATTCCTCTAAATTATTGCCGATTGGACATACGATTCCAAGGCCTGTAACAACGACTCGTTTCATTTATCAAACCCTCTCATCAAAACAAAATAAAAGATCAAATGAATAAATACTATCTAGCCCGTATCTTATAAACGTGCTACCTATGCAATTTCTCCAGGCTGTTAATGCTCTGGATCAAAATTTCAACATATACCACACCCTAAGTAATACACGTTGAGTAAGGAACGCAACTATGAATAATCTTAAACAAACAATACTTAACAAAAAAGCTATACTTTGGGATTTTGATGGATGCCTATGTGACTCGGAACGAATTCATTTTTTAGCATATGAAAAGGCATTTATGCAATATAATCATATATTAAATGAGCACGAGTATTATGAAACCTTTACCCATACAGGTGGAGGAGTGTCAAAAGAAATTGAAAAGTATAATATCAAATGCGATCCCGATTTAATCCGCAAAGAAAAAGCAAAATATTATTGGCAACTCATTTCAGACTACCAAGCAAAAATATATCCTGAAATACCTGAAATTTTGTCTATTTTAAATAAAAAAGGGATTATTAATGCAATAGCTAGCAATAGTCCTGCAAATGAAATTAATCTTATTCTTTCACAACATAAAAGCGAAAATCTTCCCATAGATATGATTGTTGGCCTTGAACAAGGAATGCGCAAAAAACCTTTTCCCGATTTATATAATAAAGCAATTTCACAATTAGGAATTGAACCTTCCGAAGCTTTAGTGATTGAAGATTCTGAACGCGGACTTATTGCTGCACATGAAGCAGGCTGTGAATCCGTTTGGGTAAAAACATCTTTAAATATTCGCTTTGAAACAAAAACATCATATATATCAAGACTTACTCATGCTGAAATTTTAAGTGCATTAAAGTAACGATATGTGGATGGATAATTGGGTATTAAATTTACCAAAAAAATATTGGCCAAAATACAAATCTCAAGATTTGAATGAAAATTCTTTTTTATTTCGATTTTTTGAAACAAAACGAAATGTTGTTGTTTTATCAAGCTCCAATAAACCAGATATTGAAGCCAATGTTCTTGAATGTGAAAAAAATAACGTTCCTATTTTGAGAAGAAAAGGTGGTGGGGGAACTGTTGTTTTAGGTGAAGGATGTCTCATTTTAACTTTTGCATTTTATGCAAAAGATGTTTTTGGAAACAATAAATACTTTCAAATGATCAACCAACTTTGGATTAATGCCTTAAAAGAAGCTGGTTGTCCCGAACTTTCGCAAAATGGAATAAGTGATATAAGTTTTTTAGATAAAAAAATTGCTGGTACAAGTATTTTTAGAAAAAAACATTTACTCGTCTATCAAGGAAGCTTACTCGTAAATCCTAATATTGAATTTATTTCGCAACTATTAGCTCACCCATCCCGTGAACCCGATTACAGACAAGGCAGAGATCACAATAGTTTTTTAACAACAACACAAAAACTAGGTTGCCCATTAACGGCTAGTGAACTCGCTGATCATTGTCAGGCGTATTTTCAACAACATGTTGCTCAATTTTTTCAAAATGAAATTCTTAACAAATAATTTTTTATTAATTTAAAACAATATTTGCATTTTCTGTTACTAAAACATTATACAGAATATTAGGTATTTCTTCATAATTATCTAAAAATTTAATTAAAGGAATTTTTCCGTTACTTTCTGGTAAAATATCATCTAACTTTTCTATTTCAAAAGTTATAGAATCATCCGAATTAATTTGTTTTAAATATTTAATTACATTTAATTCACAATTTAATAAATAAATATCATCACAAACAAGACTTATTTTAAAATAATTATTGCCTATAAGAATTTGAGCTTTAACAACTTCTATTGATTTTGCTATAATTTCATAAAATGTTAATGTAAATATTTCAATAGGCTCTCCATTATTATTTTTAAAAACGATGGGTCTATATTTTCTTCCTATAATCCCTTCAAAGGAAAACGCCTCATTTTCATTAGCACTAGATAACGCTAAGTCTCCTAATTCGTATCTAATTAACGGTTGCGACAAATTTACAAAATTTGTAATTACAACCTTTCCAATTTGTCCTTTTGGAACTGGTTTATTATTTTCGTCTAATATCTCTACATGATTTAAGTTATTAAATAATTTAAATTTACCAAAATTTTTTCTTACTGCCATATTCATACATTCACTGCAATTATAAAGATTATAAATATCTGAATTGAAATTTTCTTTAATTAATTTTAAATTTTCGTCTGTTAAAACCTCACCAGAAAGATATATTTTTTTAGGATTTATTTTTAATAATCCTTCTTTTTTATATTTAGTAAGAGATATAAAAATGCCAGGATATGCAATTATCATTTCTGGTTTAAATTGATTCAGTTCATTTATAATTTCATTGATAGGATTTTTAATTGATATTTCTTTTTTATTATATACAGAAACAGGGGCATATCTAAACACCAACGAAGCTATTGTTCTTGTTTCTAATACAGCCAACAAGACAACTCTAGTTTTTATTGAAAATAAAGATTTATATGGTTTAGCATTATTAATAAAATTATTGAATATAATTTTTTTTAATTCTCTATTTTCGTACAATACAGGCAATTTAACACCCGATGTGCCAGAAGTATATACACAATTATATTTATTATCTATGAGTTCATGAGTTTGAGACCTAATCAAAGATTCAAATATTTTATTGCTATTTATATCCTTGGAGCAGATAATATCTTTATAATTGTTTATAATATCCGACTTTTTTATCACAGGAAGAGATTCAAAAGTAATTTTTGCTATGTTTTTTTCGTTAATACCATTTTCATTAAATATTTTCTTATAAAATAAAGAATTATGATAAGCATGTTTTGCAATTTTTCTTAATTTATATATTTTTAAAATATTAATTAATTTATATTTTAACTTTATACTAAAAATAGATAAAAAATCAGCAAATTTTATTAATAATAACTCAATCATTGTTTTAATAAAAAGC
Source organism: Silvanigrella paludirubra (assembly GCF_009208775.1). Lineage (NCBI taxonomy): Bacteria > Pseudomonadati > Bdellovibrionota > Oligoflexia > Silvanigrellales > Silvanigrellaceae > Silvanigrella > Silvanigrella paludirubra. The sequence continues at coordinate 400,471 of NZ_WFLM01000005.1, forward strand.
ATAATTTAAAACCTTTCTAAATATAAGATTATAAATCTTTTATATTCTCAATTATTTTCTATTATTTCTCTTATCTTATTTTTGTTTAAAAAAAATAAAGTATTATTTATTAAAAAATATAGGGACATAAAACCCGTCTCATTATAAATTCCATAAAAAAAGATTACATTATAATAATAGTATTTTTTTAATATTTTTGTTTTATGTCAAGCATTTGTCATCATGCATTTACTGAATGAATTTATTTTATTTTACTCAATTTCCGAATGCTGCTCAATTCGAACCAAAAATCGATCTTTTCCTTCATAATCACAGAGAGCAAACCATTCATTTAATGGCAAGTTCCACATAGGATGATTTATTTGAATAACTTTACTCACACTATTACAAATTTTTTGAGGCTGTTTTTCAGCCAATTCCATAGAAAAAATACTATTTTTATTTAATAATTCAAATTGAATAATATTTTGTAAAATATTTTTACCTATTTTTAGCCCATTATCATCACAAACTAATGCAATTTTAGGTTCAAAATCTTTTACACCAACATCAAGCTTCTGCCATTCTTCTTCTGTAACATAGGGTGGGTTAGAAACAATAATATCTGCTTTTTTATATTCTAATGAAAGCATTTTAAATAAATCAATATTTGTTACATCGGCATTTATCCAAGTAACATTTGAAACAGAATTTAATTCTGCATTTTTAATACAAACATCAATTGCATCTTTAGATAAATCAATACCAACTACTTTTGCTTCAGGATATTTTTTTGCTAAAGCTATAGCAAGACAGCCCGATCCTGTGCATAAATCAAAAATAACTTTTGGCTTTTCATTTTTTAATTTATATTTTTGCAAAACAAAATCTAACATGGTTTCTGTTTCTGGCCTTGGTATTAACACACGATTATCTACATATAATTTAATATCATGCCAATATTTTTCATTTAACAAGTAAGATACAGGCTCACCTTTTAAGCGTTTTTTTACAAGCTCTCTAAATAAATTACGTTCTTTTTCTGTTAGAGGTTTATCAATTTCAATATATAATTGAATTTTTGAAAGGTTAAGAACACGACTTAAAAGAAGTTGAGTATCTAAAAGTGGCGTTTCAATACCACTTTCAGAAAATCTTTTTGTGGTCCAATTTAAAATCTCTCTAACTGACCACAATATTTCTTTTTTTTCTTGTCCAATGACTTGCATATTTTATTTGCCTTCAGCTTGTAACTTTAATGCTTCAGCTTGATAAAACTGACGTAACATATTAAGCATTTCCTGAATTTCGCCTTCCATAAATGCGTCAATAGAGTGGATCGTATGATTAATTCTATGATCTGTAACGCGAGATTGAGGAAAGTTATAAGTACGAATTCTTTCGCTCCTATCGCCTCTACCCACTTGTGATTTACGTTCTTCCGAGAATGCTTTCTCTTTTTCAATTTCAGCCGCTTCAAGCAGTTTAGCTTGTAAGATTTTCATTGCTTTAGAACGGTTTTTTATTTGAGAGCGCTCATCTTGACATGCTACTACAATTCCACTTGGAATATGGGTTATACGAACAGCTGAGTCCGTTCTATTGACGTGCTGACCTCCTGCCCCACCAGCTCGGTAGGTGTCTACACGAAGATCATTTTCATTGATTGAAACTTCCACATCATCGGCTTCAGGCAATACAGCTACTGTAATGGTTGAAGTATGAACTCGCCCCTGCGCCTCTGTTTGAGGTACACGTTGAACACGATGAACACCACTTTCATATTTAAGAATGCTGTAAACACCTTCTCCTTCAATCAAAGCAATAACTTCTTTTGTGCCCCCAAGTTCATTTTCATTGAGTGACATGATTTCCATTTTCCATTTTTTACGTTCTGCATAACGAGCATAAGCCCTAAAAAGCTGACCCGCAAATAAGCTGGCTTCATCACCACCAGCTCCAGCACGAATTTCTAGAAAAATATTTTTTCCGTCATTGGGATCTTTGGGAAGCAAATGTATAGCGAGGTCTTTTTCAAGTTCTTCATAACGTGCTTTTAAGCTTTTAAGCTCATCAAAAGCAAGGTCTTTCATTTCCCCTGTGCTTTCTTCCATAAGCTCTTCTGTTGATTTTTTATCTTCTTCTATTTTTTTAAATTCTCTAAACAAACGCACCGTTTCTTCAAGATCAGAGCGCTCTTTGCTTAGTTTGCGAAATTCAGTGTTGTTTGAAATAATTTCGGGGCGAGAAAGAAGGCTTTCGAGCTCAAGAAATCTACGTTCAATTTTAGCAAGCTGTAGCATCATGAGTTTATATTCCAATTGCAAATAAAGTGAAACCGAATAAGAGGCTCTAAAACCCTCTTAACACGCAAAAAGGGAGCATCCAAAGATTGGACATGCCCCCTGTTTATATCTTAAATATAAGATTTTACTTGCTTGTTTGAACTGTCTTAGCCGCATATTTACGGTTGAAGCGCTCAATACGTCCTGCAGTATCTAGAACCTTGTGTTTACCTGTCCAAAATGGATGGCATACGTTGCAAGTTTCGATTTTTAATACATTTTTTGTGCTACGTGTTTCAAATGTATTCCCACAAGCGCAGTGAACTTCGCATGGGCCAAATTTAGGATGAATGCTTTCTCTCATAAAAACCTCAGAGTTATTAATAGCTTACGCTTGTGTGACTTGCGTGAAAAACTTCCTGCCGAGATTCACGGCACCTGAAGATGGCATCTAGTAGCAAATGACGGGATTAGAGTCAACGTCTAAATGCAAGGATTTTAAGAAATCTTTTCCAGGCTATTGACATCACTCCCTTTTTTGTTACCTTAAAAGTGCAGTCTGCTTTAAGTGATTTTTATTATAATTCATCCTAAAAATCTTTGTTTTAAAATTTTTTAATATTAAAAGTTAAGGATGTTCAAATGAGTATGTATTATCAAAATAGAGTCGTCGGTTATTTTTCATCAATTGCTATTGCAAATAATTTTGATGTCGAAATTTTTGTTGGTAAAAGCCAAGGCATAGAAGTAAAAAGTAAAGGCAGTTTTTTATCTAAAATCATTACAGAAGTAAACTCCTTTGGAAAACTTTATATTCATATGGAAGAAGGCTTTAACTGTCCTAACAGAGTACATATTATAATTCACACTCATATATTAAATTCATTATATATTAGAGACAGCGTTCATGCAAGCGTTTTGAATATTAAAGGCGGACATTTTAGTTTTGAAGGTACCGATTCCAGTCAATCAAATTTAATTGGATCTGTAGATAATTTTAAAGTGGTAGCCTTTGGATCTGCAAAATTAAATGCAGTTGAATTAGAAGCTAAAACAGCTTCTGTTTCCTGCAACCATTCTTCACAGGTACGTTTATTTGCACAAGATTCCATTGCTGGTGCAGCTTATGGAAATTGCAATGTGCACTATAAAGGCAATCCTGCAATTCAAGTTTTTAACTCGGGACAATCTTTTATTTCTGCGATTTAAACTTTTTTACTAAATTCATCAACAGCTCGATAAGCCATATCTATAGCTGTATGAGTAAAAGGAATCCACGAAGAATCCGAGTTCGCAATTGTTATGTTACCAACTGGTGCGCGAGCTATTTCGATTATTTTGTTACTTTCATTTAAATTATCGTATAATGAATTAAAAGTATAAGAATAACCGTGCGACCAACGGTTTATTGTTATACCTAATATATCTTTTTTATGATTAAATCCTGCTGCTCCAAACATTCTTTGTAATTGATTTCGGATATCTTTTTCTAATTCAGAAAATGGAGTAGATAATAACTTATAACGACCAATTCTTGATTTACTTCTTGCATCTAAATTAGGATCTATTACTGTTGGTACATGAACCAAATGAACACAAATAGGTTCATTTGGATTTTGTGAATGCTTATAGTTTCCAATATTAACAGGATAATCTAATTTAACTCTTGAGTAAGGCATTTTTGGCACATAAATTTCATGCACACCAAGTTTATAAAATGAATTCCAATTTTTAATAATCACTTTGCTATAGACAATACAAGCTTTAACATTTGCTGAAAGTGATTTTTTTTGTTCTTGTGACATATCACTTAAAATATGAGGAATCATCATATTATAACCTGCCATTACAGTATGCTTTGCCTGTACTTTATGAAGTTTTCCTTTTTTATCTAAGTAACCAATATTAACATTAGAATAAGGATCTGTAACGTTAACAACAGTGCTATTTAATCTTATTTTTACTAAATTATTTGGAATATCTAGCTTTGAATAATCAAATTTAGAAAGCACAATATCTTTCATTGAAATGCCAGGTGCTACTGCTGGGATCATTTTTCTAACTAGAAGTCTTGCAATTGAAGCATTTCCATCAGGAAAATGATAAATATAAGGGTCTTCAAATTCTGCTTTTCCCGGCCCTGCAAGTGGCGGTAAACTAAGACCATCTAAACCAGGTAATCCAAGAGTTCTTGCATCTAAAGCAGAAATGCCTTCAATTCCATTTGCAAAAAAATCATTACTTCTAGATTGAAAATAATGTATAGCTTTTTCACTTAACTTAACATTTTTTATTAAATAATTTTTATAACTTGTTTTTGATAAATATTCGATACATTCTTTAACACTTTTTCCTGGTAAATAATTAATTCTTTTTTCATGTAATGAAATTAGGCTTTCTTTATCCGAATTTGAAAGTGGAAATTCATTTATAAAATCTTTATATTTTTTCCCATTTAAATCATTTGGATCAATATCGTCTGCAACTGCTCTTCCTGGATCTCCAGAAACCATTTTATCTTGACCAAATGTTTCTTTATCAAAAAAAACACCTCTACTTAAACCCATTTTAGGATAAAAGTTTTTATTAAAACATCTACCAAGTTCATCTATATCAATTGAAATATCCTTTAATAAAGACAACGCAACTTTACTATATAAACTTTTTGGTGATTGTAATGATTCTGTTCCACCATATGACAAAATTAGCTTTCCATTAATATTAAATTCATTTCTTTTAGCATGGCCTCCAAAGTCATCATGATTATCTAAAATTAAAATTTTTGATTTTAAGCCAAACTTTAATTGATAAAATCTTGCAGCTGCAAGACCACTAATACCAGCACCAACTACGACGAGATCATATTTTTCTTCCGTTGCTAGGTCTTGAATAGAATATTTAAAACCATCCCTTCCTAATTTATGAGCATTCTCAAACGAACCTGGATGATTTCCTCTTAAACCAGTTAAAGAAGGAGGATAATAAGTCGAATTTTCTGCCGCATTTAAGATATCAATAGGACTTAATCCTGCAACAACACCAATCGAAACTCCATTAAGAAAATCACGTCTTGTAATGCTCATTTGGAATCCTTTCGTTTAAGTTAGCTACTTATATTTAGTAAAATTTATCCATACTGTCAAAATTATTAGCATAATTAAGAATATAGGATTATGGTAAGTTTCATTATTTTTAATTAAATTTAAACATATTATATAAGTTAATTAATTTCTGAATTAGAACAAATATTAAATTTTATATTAATATCTAAAATATTTATTCTACTTTTTTAATGATAATAATTGCAATTATCTTTTTAAAATAAAACATTTATAACTTTATTTTTTAAATATTTTAATTTATAAAAATTATTGCTGCAGTTTTTAAATTAAATTTTAGTCTATTTTCTTAAAGGATGATTTATAAATGAAAAAAATATTTACCAAATGTCTTTTTATTATATTGTTTTTTTATCCGATAGAATTATATGCACAATTTATATTATCAATTTTAAATAAGTCGGATACATATTTGGATATTGTTCATCCAGAAGAAAATGTATTTGTTACAAACTTATTCAGAGGTTCAACTCCCATAATCGAAATAAAAAACACATCTTATTTACTAAGAGACGAATTTTTTAATATTCAAAATGATAATTCATTTTATATTGATCAAAAAAAATATAAAGTAAATATATTTTACTCTTCAAATAACGAATGCTCATGGATTCACACTTTTGGATATATAAAAAAACCACACGGCTTTGGTCTAACCATTTATATAAATGACAAAGAAAGTGGAACAATTTGTGCAAATAAATACAGTATACTTGACTATCAAGTAAATTCTACTTTAGAATTTTACAAGACAAGTGAAAATAAAAAATCACTTAAATTTTCAAATGTAGGCTGGTGGGAAAATAATACAGTATATCCAACAAGCATTGAAATAAATTTAGATTAAAAAAATCATTCATAAAAATTCTTAAATAAATACATTTGAAATTATAAGACTAATCTATATATTAAAATAGTTGTTAAGATTATAATTCATAATATTTATGAAAGGTATTTAAATGATTCAGAAATTATTTTCTATCATCCCAAAAATAATATTTATTCTTTCACCATTAGTTGTTATTCATACAGTAGCAAATGCTTTGAGTAAATCAGATGAAAATTCCATTAATAATGTAATTATTAGTTATATGAAAGGCTGGAATGAGAATAATGCAGATAAATTTTCTGAATCTTTTTCATCTGACGCTGAGTTTGTTAATATCTTTGGCCAAAGATTTATAGGTAAAAAAGCTGTTAGGGACAGACATGAAGTTGTTTTAAACACTTTTTTAAAAAATACTAAACTAGAAGCAACTCAAATAGACTTAAAAGAAATAAAAAGCTCAAATGTAGTAATTGGACATATTAATTGGAAAATTATTGAGCCACATAATAAACAAGACGCTGAAAAAGTAGATTCACAAATTAAATATGGAATTTTTACACAAGTTTTTGTTAAAGAAAATGGCAAATGGCTTATAGTAGCTTCACAAAACACTCTTAAAAAAGACTAAAGTCTAATTAATTTTTTTCTTAGGCATAATTTTAAATACATTGTTTACTTGAATATATTCAATATCAGAATAAAACATAAATTCAAAATTTTGAATAGATACAAATATTTTATTATATGAACTTCCATTACGTAAAGAATTTAAATCTAATTTGCCTTCTAATACATCAGCTGAAACAAATATTACATTTCCAGAAGATAATTGTTTATGATACTCTTCATTTAAAACTACTTTAGGAATATTTGGTAACATTTCTTCTGGTGAAATCATTTTTTCAATAATTTGATCTGAAGAAATTTTACTATCTAATGAAAACACGATTGCATTTTCTACTGACCAAGGCTCAACATATTCTCTACGTAGTTGAGTACAATGCCCCACAGTTCCAATTGACTTTGAAATATCTCTAGCAAGAGATCGAACATAAGTTCCTTTGCCACAAAGTACTCTAAGTGTTATTGATTTAGCTTTTAAATCGAAAGATACAATATTAATTTTTTCAATTTGAATAATTCTTTTTTTTGTTTCGATGGAATCGGGGAGTTTACCAGTAGCCCTCATATATTCATATAAAGGTCTTCCGTTCATTTTCAATGCGCTATAAACAGGAGGAACTTGTTCAATATTACCTATAAATTGGTAAAGATTTTCTTGTATTTTTTCATTAAATTGTTCTGGTACCGCTTCTTCATTTATTACTCTGCCTGAATAATCTAAAGTATCTGTCTCGGTTCCTAATGATATTGTAAATAAATATTGTTTTTTTCCATCCATTATTTCGTCAGATAATCGAGTGGCACCACCAATTAAAACTGGAAGTAATCCAGTGGCAAAGGGATCAAGTGTTCCTAAATGACCGACCTTATCAATATTTAATATTTTTCTCATTGCAGAAACAATCTTGTGGCTATTAATTTCAGCTGCTTTATCAATCAAAACAAGGCCGCACAAATTTTTTTTATTTGTGCCCTTATTCTCTATATTTTTAGTTACATTCATTTGATTACTTATTTATGATTAGAGTTTTTTTCATCTGATGGAAAATCATTGTCATTAGAATTATTTCGACTTTTTTCGTCTTCTCGTAATTCATCACTTACTTTAGAAATGAGAGCTCCCATTTTAACAGAATACTCAATGCTATCATCATAATGAAAAATCACTGCAGGTGTATAACGAACAAGTAAAGCTTTTCCAAGCTCGCGTCTGATATATCCAGATGCTTGTTTTAATCCTTTTTCTGCTTCTTGGCGTTTTTGTTTTTCGCCAAGAACAGAAAAATAGACTTTTGCAATCTGAAGATCGGGAGACATTTTTACTGAATTTAAAGTAATGCCACGCACTCTAGGATCGGATATTTCTCCACGAACAAGCATTAAAGCAATGTGCTCACGAATTTGCTCCGCAAGTTGTAACATACGTTTAGTAGCCATGAAATCCTCTTACCTTAATTTAATGTTGCCGCAATTTCTTCGACAATAAAGGCCTCAAGAATATCACCAACCTTAATATCGTTATAATTTTCAACACCAATACCGCACTCAAAGCCTTGCGCAACTTCTTTCGCATCATCTTTAAAGCGTTTTAGTGAACCAATACGTCCTGTATAAATAACCACACCATCACGAACTATACGAACGTGAGAGTTACGAACTACTTTACCATCTGAGATCATGCTACCCGCAATAACTCCCACTTTTGGAACTGAGAAGGTATTACGTACTTCTGCATGACCAATCACTTTGTCTTGTTTGATAGGAGCAAGAGTTCCCACCATAGCAGCTTGAACAGCTTCAATAAGTTCATAAATAATGCTGTAGCATTGAATCTTAATGCCACCTTGTTCAGCTACTTGAGCAGCAACACGATCAGGGCGTACATTAAAGCCAAGTATTAAAGCATTAGAAGCTTTTGCAAGAATAACATCTGTTTCTGTTATGCCACCAACAGCGGCATGAAGAATTTTTGTTTTTACTTTAGGAGTATCTAATTTTAATAAGGAAGCGCGAATGGCTTCTGCAGAACCGTGAGTATCTGCTTTAATAATAATAGAAACTTCTTGAGCTTTGTCATCTGTACCAGACATCATAGCAAGCAACTCATCCATTGAGGAAGCACGCTGGCTTGAGAGATCTTTTTGGCGTTGTTTTTCAATACGGTAAGCAACAGCTTCTTTCGCAATCGCATCACTGACAACGCAGTTAAATTGATCTCCAGACGCAGGTACATCACTTAAACCGATAATTTCTACAGGTGTAGCAGGCTCTGCAACTGTAATTTTATTGCCACTTGCATCGTTCATTGCACGAACACGACCCATAGAAGTACCAACAACAATAAAGTCTTGTTGTTTTAAACTACCTTTTGTTACGATAACAGTAGCAACAGGGCCTCTTGCTTTGTCTAATTTAGCTTCAATTACAATACCTTCTGCAAGTGTATCTTTAGAAGCTTTTAGATCAAGAACTTCAGCTTGAAGTAAAATGGATTCAATTAAATCATTTAAACCTTGGTGTGTCTTAGCAGAAACTTGAACAAAAATGGATTCTCCACCCCATTCCTCAGGCATAACGCCTTGCTCAGATAATTCACGATTGATGCGGTCTAAATTAGCTCCCGGTTTGTCAATTTTGTTAATTGCAACAATGATAGGAACTCCAGCGGCTTTTGCGTGCGCAATCGCTTCCGAAGTTTGCGGCATAACACCGTCATCGGCAGCAACCACTAAAACAACAATATCTGTAACTTGAGCTCCACGAGCACGCATTGCCGTAAAGGCTTCGTGACCAGGAGTATCAAGGAACGTTAATTTTTGTCCTTTATAATCAATTTGATACGCACCAATATGTTGTGTAATTCCACCTGCTTCTTTTGCGGCTACATTCGCAGAACGAATGGCATCTAGAAGTGATGTTTTACCATGGTCAACGTGACCCATAATTGTGATAATTGGCGGTCTAGATACTGTGTTTGTATCATCATTTTTAACTGTTTTACGAGATAAAATGTCACCAATAGAAATACTTGAACTTTGAGTTTCAAAACCAAATTCTTGCGCTACAAATGTAGCTGTATCAAGATCAAGTTGTTGATTTATTGTTGCAGACATTCCAAGCTTCATTAAAACCTTAATTACAGCGCTTGCTTTTTGGCTAAGTTCACCAGCAAGATCGTTTACTGTAATAGATTCGTCAACTCTGACGATTTTTTTGGAAGCTTTAGTTGGATTTGCTGCTTCTGTCTTTTTAATTTCTTTTTTCTTAAATGATTGAGAGGTTTTTTTACGATTCGGAATCATTGTACGAACAACAACAGCCTGATCTTCGCCACCTTCAACTTCTGTATATATGTCTAAATCTTCTTCAGTTTCTTCGAGACGACGCGCATTTTTAGCTCGAATGCGACGAGCATCTTCTTCTTCGCTAATTCTACGTTTTTCTCTATCTTTATCTTTATCACGATCTTTAAGACGTGAAGGAACATCTTTTGTTGGAGTTGTTGGAGCAGCATCTGCGCCCATTACAAAAGGACGGCTACCTGGTGCAGCTGCTCCTCCTGGACGCGGAGAAAATCCGCCTCTATCACCACCAAAACCTTGTCCTGCTGGACGAGGAGCACCCGCTCCGCCAGCTCCAGCTCCTGTACGGAAAGAACCTTGACCAGAAGCATTATCACGAGCTCCGCCAAAACCTCCACCTTGCGGACGGCCTTGACCACCACCAGATGCACCCATACCAGGACGGCCACCTTGACCACCTCCAGTTGAGCTTCCTTGGTAACGGGAATCACGAGATCCGCCGCCGAAACCTTGTCCTTGTGGGGATCTTCCGGAGTCGCGACCACTTCCTCCCGCTCCACTACGAGGAGCATTGTTATCGTCTCTACGATAAGAGTTTTGTGCATTAAAACTTGCTGTCGTGTAGCTTTGTGGCTTCGAAGCAGGTTGTGGAACTGGAGCTGGTTCTGCCTTTCTAACAATCACAGCACCGCCATCCATTTTTGGGGCAGGGCTTGTTGATTTATTATTTTGTGCGTTAGCTCCAACTGTGGAAGCAGGGCGTACAACTTGGGCAGAATTTGAAGAACTTGGGGAATTGGTGGTTTGCACGTTATTGATCTCGTCACTCTCTTGAGAGCGCATAGCTGATGCACCTACTTCGGAGCCCTTTGGCGTATCGCTAAATACGCCATTAGTTCTTCCGGCGCTTGCCTCTTGAGCTTGAGCAGAAGCAGCTGTTGTCTCTCTGGAATCTTGGGTTGTTGATTGAATTCCTGCACCTGCAGGAGTTTTTAAAACTTTTTGATGATGTGTGGAATCGGAAGCGCCCTCTTCAGAGTCTTCTTCTATGCGATGCTTTGGCTCTTCTTTTTTTGCTTTTAGCGAATTTGTAGATGAACTTTCGTCATCATGCGCTTTTGCAGAAGAAGCGGAAGCTTTTTTTATAATTGTTGTTTTTTTTGTAGTTTGCTCATTTAATTGCATGTCATCATTACTTTTTGGAGCAACATCTTCATGGGAATCCGAAGAAACTTCTACTTTTCTACGAATAATGAGTTTACTAGCTGCAGCCTTTTGTGCAGCTTCTTTTTCAGGGTTTTTACCTGATCGATGAAATGCACGCAACTTTGCAGCCTCTGTTTCAGAGATTGCATTGAAGTGGTTTTTTACTTGGATCCCGAGTTCTTGGAGCTTAATAATGGCTGCCTTGGTCTCAATTCCCAACTCTTTAGCCAAATCAAGTACTCTAATGCGACTCATCAAATGCAGCTCCCAATAATAATCATGCCAGCAAGTACGGCATAGTATAAAAAATAAGACGTGCGATTATGACTATGAATTAGACATAACGGCGGACAAAACTTTAATAACTGCATCCTTGCGGCTGACAAGCATTGCTTTAACAGCTTTTTCTTTGCCAAAAAAGGATTTTCCAAGCAAAACGGAATCAGCGTTGATTTTAATTCCAAAAACTCTACTTTTATATTTAGCAAGTAAAGTTTCACAATGGCGATAAAAACGATCACTTCCATCATTAGAAAAAATAAGAACCCTAGAAATTCGGTTTGGGTCTTTCGATTTTTGCCGAGAACGCATAGAAACTAATCCAGCTTCTTCTGTTTGCAATAAAGTTTCAATACTTTCCAGACCACCACGGAGACTACCGCAGCGGCGAGCAAAGGCAAGCGCTTGAATCAAATTATCGTTTAATTCAATACACGGAACTTTTATAGTACCTTCAGGAGAAAAAGTCTGGAAAGACTTTTGCATTGTATGGAACAATAATTGATTTTCAGTTTCAGTTTCCAATAATCTTGGCAGTTTCAGCATGTAACTTTCCAGAAAGTTTAACAGGTAAACCTGTTTTATAAGCAATTTCGTCTGCATTTGAACTTGCAACAGAGTTGAAATCAGCAAATCCAGCAGTATGAATAACCGCAGCAATTTGTTCAGCAACACCTTTTAATTGCATCCAATAACGAAGACGTTCTACAGGAACATTTTTAGAATCTACTTTTTCAGGATCAAGAAGTGGCTGAGGACGTGTTTTAGCAACAATGTCGTCAATAGCAGCTTCTGCTTCCTCAGATTCGGTAGTTTCTTCATCTATAATGGGTTCGCCTAAATGAAATTCTTCAAGATCTTCATCTGTGCTTGACTCCGCATTTTGAGCTGCTTGAGTCGCAGCGAGTTCAGCTGCACCTTGTACAACTTGCTCAGCCTCTTCTGGAGTTAAACGAAGAAGTTTTACTAAACTACGGTGATCCATGCGAGAAATATCTGCGGGATCTTTATAACCTTCATTCACTAAAATTTCTGCGCGCATTTCTCCTAAAGCAGGAATTTGAGCAATTACATTTTTATACTCTTGAACGAGTTCGCGCATTTTTGATTCGGAGCGAATGTCAACTTTCCAACCTGTTAATTGAGCCGCAAGACGCACATTTTGTCCTCTTTTACCAATGGCAAGAGATAGATGCTCATCTGGGACAACAACTTCCATAATATGGAGTCTTTCGTTCACAATTACTTTTGAAGGCTCAGATGGTGCAAGTGCATTACACACAAAACGAGCTGGGTCACGATCGTATGGAATAATATCGATTTTTTCACCACGAAGTTCTTGAACAATTGCTTGAACACGAGCACCTTTGATACCAACACACGCCCCAACAGGATCGATAGATGGCTCTGTACTGTACACAGCAATTTTTGAGCGGCTTCCCGGATCACGAGCCGCACTTTGAATAACCACAATTCCTTCTGAAATTTCAGTTACTTCTTGCTCAAAAAGACGTATTAAAAGTTCAGGGTGAGCACGACTTAACATAACTTGAGGCCCACGAGTTGATTTTTTTACATCAACCACAAAAGCAATTACTTTGTCTCTAATTTTATATTTTTCACCAGGAATTTGCTCACGAACAGGTAAAACACCTTCAGTTGGTCCAAGATCAACAATAATGTCTGCTTTATCAAAGCGACGAACCTGACCTATAACAGTTTGGTGTTTTTTATCGCGAAATTCACGAACAACCTTTTCTTTTTCCGCTTCCATTACTTTTTGAACGATAGCTTGTTTTGCGGCTTGCGCAGCAATACGGCCAAGCTGATCCGTAGGAAGAGGTTCACCAATTTCGTCGCCAACTTGTAAGGAATCATCCATAACAATTGCTTCGGAAGTTGGTATTTGTTTACTTGGATTAACAAGATCTTCATCTGCCACTACTGTCCTGTAGCGAATAAGTTCTATTTCCTCAGTTTCTTCATTAAAGCGTGTTTCGAAAACGCAATCACCAAAATGTTTGCGTGCCGCTGTAAGAACGGCTTCTCTTAATGCGCCAATAAGAAGTTGACGATCGATATTTTTCTCTTTACCTACAGTTTCGATAACACGCTTCAAATCTATTTGCATTAAATGCACCTCAGAAAACAAGTCAAGAATTCAATAAATCTCAGCTCTATGAGATCCAACTATTTGGATTTTTTAAACGCTCCATTACGCGCCTTGTGCCTTGCAGCGTCTTTTGCCACTTTTACGGACTTTGACGAAGGATGAAAAGGAAGTGCAAAAGCAACTTTGATGTCCTCTAGAGGAACTTCAAACCGATGGGCACCTTCCACAAGCACAATGACTTTAAATCCTTTATTATCACAAATTTCATTTAAAACCATAGTATACTTACTTCTTCCAGCAACTTTTTGCCAGGTTTCTACAGTAAGCATATCTCCGACAGAAGCTTCAAAGTCTTCCAAATCGTGGAGCGTAGGCTCTGAACCTGGGGATCCTACACGAATATTAACATCATCCGCAAACGGATCGAGAGCGTTGGTAGTAAGAAGATACTTATGAATTTCAGTACATTCATCAAAAGTAAGAGCTGTTTCAGCCTGACGGGGAACTTTGCAAGCTTCTACATCAGCCAAAGAGTAGCCCTTATCTAAAATGATATCAACAACTGGCTCACCTTCTTCGTATAGAAAAAGCCAATTACGAATTCGCATTTTTAAAACCCCAGGATTTTCAACCTTGGTTTCCTTTAGTTCACTTAGAGCTTTTCTAAGATCATCTAAGATTTGTGTATGAAGTTGTTTAGTTAACAGCCTAGGGTCACTGATTTTATTAGTATCATTCGTAAGATACAAGATTTCTCCAACATTTTCGAGCAGGTTTACTTCAAAATTCGACCCAAAAGAGGGTAACTCTGAAAAAAGGCAAAACAATAAACAAATTGGGTATAACGTAATGCGTTTAAAATCAAATCAAATTTTTTAAGAAGTGTCCAAATATTTTATCTATCCCAAAAAAAGACAAATTTTTAGTAAAAAATATTTTTCTGAGCATAAAATTTTAGGGAAGACAAAATGACGAAGGATCACAAGAAAGAATTAGGAAAATGGGGTGAGGATCAGCTAGACAAATGGATGATTGAACAAGAATGGCATCCAATTGAAAAAAATTTAAGAATTCATGGAGGCGAAATTGATAGGATCTATATTTTAAAAAAACACACCGATGAAAAATTGTTTTGCATAGCCGAAGTGAAAACAAATATAATTTACAACAAATCTAATTTAAATTTATTATTAAGTGAAGTTGGAATTAAAAAATATATAAAAACTAGGCAAATGAAAAATTTATATAAAATTGGAGAAAATTACTTAAGCAAAGGATTTAGTAAAATTTTTTTAAGATTGTTCATTATTTTAAAAACAACCAAAAAAATAGATACATCCTTATTTGAAGGTAAATTTAGTCCTTTTAAATTATGTTTTAAAAGTAATCATTACTTTATTATTTCACTCGAACCAGAATTTACAAAAATTCAAGCAAGAAAAAGTTTACTACAAATTAAAATATGAAAATTTAAATTTCAATAAAAAATATTTTAATTAATCCAAGGAGGAGCTTTATCTTTAGTCCATTTAATCCATTCTATTTGTGGAAAATATTCTGGCAAATGTCCTGTTGCTAAATAAATTTCTTTAAATCCTTTATCATATATATCTTTGGCAAATTCCTCCCCTTTTTTTTCTTGCCCTAATTCAGAATCATTATAAATAGGAATATTAAAATTAAAGTCACCCATTTGTTCAAAAAATAAATAAGGATTATCAAAACATACTATATTTTTACCGGTTGACATCATTTTCCAGAGAGTATGAATAAAAGCGTCGTCATCTATTAAAATAGCATGAATATCTTTTAAAGTAGATTTGACTTTAGAAAAGAAATATATGGCCTCTTAATTTAATTAAGTATGAAATTAACGATGAATCTTTTTCTGGCTCATTATTTTTATTTACCAATAAAATAGAAGAAATATAAGAGATGTTTATTAGGGACTGTCCAACATAGAATTTAGAAGAAATTGACAGAATATAAAAGAAGGTGTTCAATTATTTTCGCTAAAAAGATAAAGGAACACCAGATGAGAAATATAAATCAGATAATGATTCTTGTGCAAGAGATATCTCTACTTTTTTTGAGTTATAAAACCAGAAAACACGAAATGAAAAATATACTGGGAGGAATTATTTGGATTTTAGTTACTGGATCGCAATGGCATTTATTACCACGAGAAAACTTTCCACCAAAAAGTACTTGTTATTATTGGTTTGAAAAATTTAGAAAAAACAATATTCTTGGAATTATATTGTTTAACATGTCTTTAAAAAACAAGAAGAATAAAGAATACCAAATAAAAGAAGCTTACATTGACGCAACGTTTACCGAATCTAAAAGAGGAGGAGATAAAATTGGGGGAACAAAAGCTGGAAAAGGGACAAAATTATTTGCAATTGTTTCAAGAAATAATAGAATATTACATTTGAGTCTAGAAAATGCAACGCCTCATGAATCAAAATTTATATTGCCAATAATAGAAAAGATGCCTAAAAAATTAAACCATTAATTCTTATTGGTGATAAAGCTTATGATTCATTTACAATAAAAAATCAGTTACAAGAATTAGAAGTGAAATTAATTGCTCCTAATAAAATAAATCGAATAAATAATAGGCAAGATGGACGTAATCTTCGTCGATATAAAAGAAGACACATAGTTGAAAATTATTTTGCCGATTTACAAACATTTCGTAGGGTGATTATTCGTTATGAAAGAAAATCAGAAAATTATCTGGCATTTGTGAAACTAGCAGCAATTTGCTTAAATTTTTGGAAATTCAATATTGGTATGAAAATTGTTGCTTGAAATTATGTTGGACAGCCCCTAGAATAAAACTGGATTTACAATGTGGACAAAAGTTCTTGAAAAAGAAATATTTCCTTGACCAAAAAAACAATCAATTCAATAAAATCACTTTGGAGCAAGAACATTTTTATTAGATTTTATCTGGTACTAAGACATTGAAATTAAATCATCATCAAGAATTAAATTACTCTATAATTTCCTAATACATTTTTATATTTTTTTTTAAAATAAAATAATAGTTTAAACTATTGACTAATTATTTAATAAATGATCGATTTTAATACTCATTTTATTTCTATTTTTAATGAAATTAAACGTCTTAAAGAAGAAAATATGTAAAATATAATTATATTTCTCCTGATGGTACTTTATTTAATTAAGCTGAAAATATTCTACAAAATGAGAAACAAATTAATGTAACTGATGATATTTCAGTTCCTTCTGAAACGAATATTGCGCAGAATAGAAGCGGGATCAAAGAAAAAAAGATTCAAAAGAATGACTCCTTACTCTTTGATGAACAATTTTCGCAAAAATCTTTTCCAAGTCTTATCTCAAGAGGTGTTCGGCTTTATAAGGGGCTACATCAATTATAAACAAGTGAGAATGAATTTAATTTATATAATAAAATATAATTTATTATTACTTATTTTTAACGTGTTTACTTAGAATTTTAAGCTCCTTCCCTAGATCACCAATAAATTCTATATTTAATATGTTATTTTTTTGGGTGTCTATCCATGCAATTAATTCGTTTTAAAATCGCATTCAAGATTGACACTTTCCAACATAATAATGTTTTTTTTTGAACTAAAAATTCACAATCAACCGCTCATGAAGACCAAATGATGCCTCATTTATTAACAAAACATGCTATATTTATTAATATAACTTTCTTTCATCACAAAAAATGATAATATTTCAATCAATGCATCATCAAGTGGTTTGAACCACTTTTAGACAAAACTTTTTTGATGAGACAAGCATCATCATTTACACACCCGTTCTAGATTTCACTCTTATTTAGGCTTAGCTATTATTCATGATCTCATATATTAACTGCAAAAAAATATTAAATTATAAATGAATTTTCTTTATTATCGGACAACCTCTCCGCATAAAAGCTTAAATTTATGGCGGATGGCTCACAAAAAAATTTTTCCATTAAATTTAATCCTCTTTTTCAATGATTAATATACCTTCAAAATTTTTATTTTTTTATTTCTTAAATCCACAATATAATTTTATTCTCATACCTCAAATCTATTTGGTAATCTATCCTTCTTGCAAAATAAACTTACGTGAAATAGATTCATATTTTATGCTATTTTATTAATTTAGCAAAATTTAAATCAACTATATAAAGAAATAAACAAAAACATGATATTAATGACAAGCAACCATATTTCTTTTAAATTAAATTCAACTCCACTTTTTTCAGACATCTCATTCTCGCTACATGACTCAGAAAGAACAGCCTTAATAGGAAATAACGGCTGCGGTAAATCTACCCTCATGCGCGTGATCGCAAATCAACAATCGACCGACAAGGGAGAAATTACCTGGCGTCGCAACACCCGCTTAGGCATTATTGAACAATTTGTGAATGAGTCTTTTTTAGACTTAACCATTTTAGAAGCAGTGAAACAAAATTGCTCCACACCTTTATTAAATTCTCCTTGGCAACTTACATCGCTTTTACTTGAAATTGGATTTAACGAGGACTCTTTTACAAAACAAGTAAAAACATTAAGTGGGGGTTGGAAAAATCGCCTTCTTCTCGCCCGCGCCCTCGCTGCAGAACCTGATTTTCTTTTGCTAGACGAACCGACCAATCACATGGATGTAACGACACTCCTCTTTTTTGAGGATTATCTTCAAAATATATCGTTACCTTACTTAGTGATAAGCCATGATCGTGAATTTTTAGATTCATGTACCAATCGAACTCTTTTTTTACGTGACGGAAAAATATTTGATTTTCCATTTTCCTATACAAAAGCACGCCAGGCTTTATATGAAATGGACGCCTCAGATAAAGCCCGCAGACAAAATGAACTCAAAGAAATGAACCGAATTGAGGCTAGTGCAAAGCAGCTTGCGACTTGGGGAAAAATTTATAACAACGAAGATTTTGCAAGACGCGCCGAAAGCATGCGCAAAAGGGTTGAAAAATTACGCGGTAACCTAACAGAGGTAGCCACTGTAGATAAAAGAAAACTAACAATAGAAACCGCAGAAAATCGGGCAAAGTTAGCTGTTACTTTTGAAAAGGTAAACATAAAAACCTCAAATTCGAATGAAGATAAAATTCTTTTTTCAATTGAAAAATTATTTATATCCCGTGGTGATAGAATTGTTATTTTAGGGAAAAATGGGTGTGGTAAAAGTGTATTTTTAAAAACACTTGCTTATTTATGGGCAAATCAACAAACATCTAATTGTTTAGAAACAGGAATTCGCTTTAATCCTCAATGCACTTTAGGTTATTATGATCAAATGCTAGGTGGAGTTCCAATAAATGAACCTATCTTTAAAGTATTGAGAGATATTTCATCTGGTTCTGATTTAGAAGTCAGACATAATTTAGTTGCGACAGGTTTTCCGGTAGAAGAACAACATAAAACCAGTTCTGAATTAAGCGGAGGACAAAAAGCAAGATTACAAATCCTTCTCATTTCAACTTTAAAGCCAAATATTTTAATATTAGACGAACCCACAAATCACATTGATATTGCAGGTTGTGAAGCCTTGGAAAATGAACTGATAACCTCAAAGGTAACAGTTTTTTTCTCTTCCCATGACAGGCGTTTTATTTCAAATATGGCAAATCGATTTTTGCTCGTACACGAGAATAAATTAATTGAAATAAATAATCCCGAAGAATATTATGCCACTGAATTAGTTGCGGATGAAAAAAATTTCGTAACAGCGAGTCCTATTCATAATAAAAATATAAATAATTTTGAATTTAATTCAGAAGATGATATTTTAAAAGCCATTTTAGAAATTGATGAAAAGATAGAAGGAGAGCTTAGACAAAAACCTGCGCGGCAAAACGCACAAAAAATAAAAGAACTAAAAGAGAGAAAATCGCAACTCGAAAGATTAATTTAAAATTAATCTCACCAAAAACTTATTCTCTCTTATTAAAATTAAATTAAAAATTAATGTTCCATACCTTCAATAAATTTTTCTGCCTGAAGTGCCGCTTGGCAACCCCTACCGGCCGCTGTAATTGCCTGGCGATACAATTTATCTTCAACATCACCGGCAGCAAATAATCCAGGTATATTTGTATGTGTTCCATTTTGAGTTAAAATGTAACCTTTTTCATCCATATTAACTAGACCTTTAACAAAATCTGTATTTGGGTGATGACCTATTGCCATAAATAATCCATCTACCATAATTTCATTTGTTTTTCCGGATTTATCTTTCGTTACAATACCTGTGAGGCCTTTATCATTTGCAAGAGTATCAATAACATCTGTACTATAAATAATTTTTATTTTTGGATTTGCAATTACTCGTTCTTGCATAGCTTTACTTGCACGAAATTTATCACTTCTATGAATTAAAATCACTTCACTTGCTAATTTAGATAAATACATTGCTTCTTCCATAGCACTATCACCACCACCTACAACAGCGACTTTTTTGTTACGATAAAAAAATCCATCACAAACAGCGCATGTAGAAAGTCCATAACCCATTAATTTATCTTTACTGGGAAGAGGTAAAGTAATTGCAGACGCTCCTGTTGCAACAATAACAACTTTGGCTTCAATATCTTCTTCGTAATCACGTTTTATTAAAAATGTTCCTTTATTTGTTACCTCTACTTTAGTAACAGAACCTGTTAACATACGCGCTCCTACTTTTTCAGCTTGCTCACGCATGTCATTCATTAATTTGTTACCGTCTATTCCATCTACAAACCCAGGCCAATTTTCTATTATACTTGTCGTTGTTAATTGCCCACCTGGCTGCATACCGCTTATGACTACAGGAGAGAGAGCAGCGCGTGCTGTATAAATTGCAGAAGTAAGACCAGAAGGACCAGAACCAATTATTACAACTTTTTCCATGTATATCTCCAATGTTTTAAAACTTGATTCAAAAATCTAAATCAGAAATAACTTAGACTTCGTCTAAGATATGTCAAGAGGGGTAATTGAATTATGAAACAGAAATTTGCTCTATAAAATTTTATTTCTAATAATGTCATATGTTTAAAACAACTCACAAAATCAAGTTAAAGTTATTTTGCCCTGTCCTTCTTATCATCTCAAATATAGATCCGTATACAGCTGTTTCAATAAATAAACGATATTTTATGCAATAACCATAACCCAAATTAAAAAATTCATTAAATAAAAAATTTAATATTTAAAATAGAATAGAAAATTTCATTTTTTGAATAAAATTAAATTTTATTCAATTTGCATTATTTGACAATAAATAAAATTGAAGTATGTTTCTTAACTGTAGTTTCTAAAAAATGAACTACTAAAATAACTTAATATATCTATATAAAATAGCTTATTAAATTAATATTCTGTAGCGAGAAAATTATGATTAAAAAATTCTCAGAAACACCAATATTTTTTGAATATAAAATTCCCAGTGAAAATGATATTAATTGGCTTAAAAATAACTCTAATGCCATTAATGTTGAACAAAATTTTAGAATAAAATCTCTTCATACATATAAAAATATGAAAATAAATGGAACTCAAGATATTATACTTGCACGTCAAGCAGTTGTGTTAAAACTCAATGAAGCCCTCGAACTGTTACCTAATGAATATACTTTTGCTGTTTTTGATGCTTTTAGAACAATAGAGACACAGTTTGCTTTATTTCGTTATATATATAATCAGCAAAAACAAATGAATCCTTCAAAAACTCATTCCGAACTTTATGACATTACAAGAGAGTTTGTTATTCATCCTAATGAGACATCAAGATACGCCATTCCACCACATAACAGTGGAGGAGCTTTAGATTTAACGCTAAAGCATGAAGATAGTTTTTTAGATATGGGTACTGATTTTGATGCCGTCACTCCTGCTTCTTATACTAATTTTTTTGAACAGGAATTTAATGAAAATTTTGGAATATCAAAAGAAAGATGGCTTTTAATAAGAAAAAATCGAAGAATTCTTTTTAATTCTATGAAATATGTTGGTTTTACAAACTTTCAAGTAGAATGGTGGCACTTTGATTTAGGAGATTGCATGTGGGCTAAAGAACTTGAGCAAAATTGGTATTTCCATTCAATGGAAAAAAGTTTAAAATAACTTTTTTAATTTTGGAGTTTTGATTCAATATATTACGTCTTAATTTTAATCTTATTAATTATTTAGGAGAATTTTATGTCGAATTCAGAAAATGATTTATTTTGGTTAACGGGTGCTTCTTCTGGAATTGGTTATGCGGTTGCTAAAGAATTAGCTCAAAAAAAAGCGCGACTTATTATTTCCTCTCGCAGCGCTGATAAAATGGATGCTAAAATAAATGAATTGAAACAATTAGGAGCCAAATCTGTTGAAACGATTTCAATTGACATTTCTCTTGGAAACTCAAAAGAAAAAGTAGAAAGAACATTGAATGGCAGAAAGCTTAATGGTGTTTTAATTAATGGCAGCGGATATCCTGGAAAAAAATTATCAGATCATAATTATAATGATTTTATAGAAGGAAACAAAAATATTTTAGCAGGGCCAGCTCAATTTATTTTAGATATTCTTCCTTTTTGTGAAGAACAGAACTCAAGTATAGTTGCAATTACAAGCACCTCTGTTAAAGAACCTGTTGGACAACTTCATTTATCTGCTATTTACAGAACAGGCTTTGTCATTTTTCTCAAAAACTTGGCACATGAAATAGGTAACAGAGGAATACGAATAAATAATGTTGGCCCAGGAGCAACAGCTACAGAGCATATGGAAAATTTAGTTAAAATATCAGCAAAAGAAAATAATAAATCTATTGAAGATACAAAAAAAACATGGGAAAAAAGAGCTTCACTTAACAGAATGGGTACTCCAGAAGAAGTTGCAAAGGTTATTACTTTTTTAATGTCTAAAGATGCTTCATTTGTAAATGGACAAACTATTTTAGTTGATGGTTGTTCTACACAATCTTATTTGTAATAAAAAGTTAAATCTACATTCTAAAATGAGATTTTAAATTATTATTTTCTTATTTAATATTTTAAAAATAAATTAAAATTATTTAATAAACTGATCTGCAGCTTTTAATAGTATCTCAGGATTTATATTGCATTCTGTTTCTATAAATTTTGAAACACCACCCTTTGATTGCATTTCTAACATAAAATCTTTCATTCTGCCTATTTTTTGTTTTTCAAGTGCACTTGTTTTTTCGTAATCACATTCAATTGCATTGATCATTTCTGTATTTGAAAGTTTTTTTTGCTCCAACATAATCATAGACATCATTGCTGCAAATGCTCCCGTACGATCACGGCCTACGTCACAATGAAAAAGAAAACTATTTTTTTGAATTAAATCTTGCATTGTTTCTTTAAAAAAAGTGCACATTGAAGATTTAAATTCAGGTCTTTTCCAATTATCTAATTTTTCAATATCACTAATTTCAAATTCTGTATTAGGATGAAAACCATACATTCTTGTTCCATCATTTTTTTCACAATAGTAAGAGTGAGGATCCCAAGGACTAAAATTTAATGAGTATATTTTTTTTGGATTTTGAATTTTATCGCAACTCCAACCAGAAAAATACTTGTTAGAACGAAACATAAGCCCTGTGTTAAAAACATCTCTATTAAGACATTTATTTAAGCTTTCCCCAACATCTCTAAAATTTAAACGATAATCAAATAATCCAATCCAAAGCTTGGGTTCATATTTACTTTTATCACGCTTATAAACATAGCCAATAACAGACGCTATCGAGCCAAGAATAAAAAAGACCGCTAATAATATAATTATAATTTTCTTTTTTTTCATTCAAATTCTCATTTTAACTATTTGAAAATATCATTAAAAAATCAAAGATACTATTTTAACGTAAAGGATTTTATTATTTCTTTCAAATAAATAAAAGCATAATTTTTTGTAGTAATTTCAGGGAAGTAATAGAAATAAAAGGAATGGTGCTCATGACCAGAATCGAACTGGTACACCCTTGCGAATACAGGATTTTAAGTCCTGTGCGTCTACCTATTCCGCCACATGAGCACGAAAGATTACTTATAGCATTAGTTTGAAAATGACAAGGCTTCAAAGAGTATTTACGCAATTTTTTTTTCATGCTAGCGTCAAGGCGTCTATTTCGCTAACTTATTTGCTTATTCAATAGAGGAATATATGGAAAATACAGAAAAAAAACAGACAAGCTTTGCAGACGTTGCTGAAATTGTAAGCAATATTTATGCAAAAAATCTATTAAATGGCAAAGTAGCACTCGTTACTGGTGGTTCTAGAGGAATTGGAAAAGCCATTGCTGTTGCTTTTGGAGCTTTAGGGGCAAAAGTTATCATAAATTATGCTGGAAATTCACAAGCTGCAGAACACACTGTAGCAGAAATATCTAAAAACGGAGGCATAGCTACTTGTGTAAAATTTGATGTTTCTGACTTTAATCTAGTTCAAGATACAATTAAAGCACTTGAAAAAGAACACGGCGGCATAGATATTCTTGTAAATAATGCGGGTGTTTCCAGAGACAACTTATTTGTAAAATTTAAAGAAGAAGAATGGGATTCTACATTAGATACCAATTTAAAGGGTGCGTTTAACTGCTCCCGTGCCGTTGCCATGGGAATGATGAGAAAACGTGCAGGAAAAATTATAAATATATCTTCTGTTGTTGGTTTAACTGGAAATGCGGGACAATCTGCATATGCTGCGAGTAAATCAGGAGTGATCGGCTTAACAAAAGCCTTAGCTTTAGAACTAGCAAGCAGAAACATTCAAATAAATGCGATTGCACCAGGTTATTTTACTACAGATATGACTGGAGCTCTCAGTGAAGAAGTTCTCAAAAAAATTATTGAAAAAATACCATCAGACAAGGTGGGCGATCCCGTAGAAATTGCCAAAGCCGCTGTATTTTTGGCAAGTACTTCATCTAGTTATATCACAGGACAAACTCTTGCTGTTGATGGCGGCATGACTATGTATTAATGAGAATTTTTCTCATTAATACATTAAAATACTTTTTTTATAAATATCATATAAATTTCTTATTTATCCACCTTCAAAACAAGAATAAAGTGTCAATTAAATAGACAATTTAAATTACTTATTAGAATAATATTCAATATTTTAAACAATTTAATACTCAATTAATGTAAATAATAAAGACATAATAAATAATTATTTTTTTATATTTAATTCTTAATTATTTCAAATAACGAATTTCAGGATGAAATTAAAAAAATAGAAATAATATTTTACTATATCAATTAAATTTTCTTTTTTTATTCTGGAGATATTACTAAATGATACCAATATCAACTAACGTCACCTTAGGAAAGAGCTGCCTTAATTCTTTTAAATTTTTTCCGGGAAGTAGATTGCAAAATTTTTCGGATTTAAAGAAAATTAAAAGATTATTTAGTGGCTCAGCGGAAATAAATTTTAATCATTTAATAAGCCGAAGAATTATTATAATTGGACATGGAAGAGAAATAGATAAAAATGTGACAGTAAATAAAAATTGGGCTATTGGATTTTTTGGTGAACCACACAAAATATTAGAACTAAACAATAAATATAGTGCACTCCCAGCTTGTATGTTTTCTGCAGTATTTGGAGTTGATTGGTATGCAAATAAATCATGTTACACAAATGAAAAATATAGTGAAGTAATTAAACACATAGGTGCTGAACCCAATGAAGTAAAAAATAGTTTTACTGATGTAACTTTAAGCGGTGACTATTCTCATCCTCAATGGCAATGGAACATACCTAGTTTTTTTAAAGATCCTAAAAAAAATCTAAATATTTTTTGGAGTAATCCAAAAAAATATATTGAAAGTCTTTTATATTTGCCTAAATCTGGCTCATGGATCAAACAGAGTACAGAAGGAGCTCTTTACAAACAAATTGATCAAATAACTGGAAGCTATGATGATCATAGATCAACCTCTATATCTTCTGCTCAAAAAGGTTATTGGCTTTGGCAATATAATGAACCAAATCGAATAATTGCTGGTAGCTCTTCTGATTCTGACGAAACAAGCGAACAAGAGTTTAATCAAATTCATGAAAGTTATTTTGATTCTGTTCAAGAAATTTTTAAAAAATATTTTGATTACGCTGCAGCTAATTTTTCTTATAAAAATCCAGGTAAATCAAGAATTCAAAATTTCTTAAGATTTACTAAAAGTGATATTCTTCTTGTTCAAGGAAAATCAGAAATAACTTCTTCAAATATTTTAGAATTTTTAAAAAAACAAAAAATAAATTACGAAGAAATTCTTTTTTTATGCTGTCGTGGAAATCAAAATAATCAAGATAAAACAGAAGTAACTAGTTTAAATGTTTTTGAAACAAGATTAAACAGAAATCATTTTAGCAATATTTCACAAAAAAATAAGCAGACAGTAAAAAACGATATTGAAAACATTTACGAATGGTGGAAAAATATATCTTCATATTTACCTCAAATACCAGGACAAACATTTAATGGTTTTCAAAAAATAAATGATTTTTTTAATACAAAGTATAATGATAATATACCACAAGAAATTTTAATGGAAGTATTTCATTTTTTGATGCTAAACTTTATAAAAAGTATGAACCATTTTTATGGCGAATACTATAAAAACTCTAGATTATTGTAGAGCAAAAAATTAATATTTAGTTTATCATTAATATTAAGTAAAATGAGATATTTCAGTAAACTTATAAGCATATATTTGATTTTTTTTGAATAATAATTAGAAAAATCTCTAAATGTTTAGAAAATTGTTAAATTGCTATTTGATAATTAATAATCTAAAAAAATCAATAATTTATTTTTTCTGTATAACAGCTACAAACATAGTATCTGCATTTTCCATTGGAGAACCCAGCATCTTGTGATTTATTATTGTAAAATCAGGATTATTTTTAATAAAACATTCAATAATATTTTCATTTTCTTCATATAACCAACTACATGTAGAATAAACCAAATGACCACCACTACGCACAGCTTCACTTGCTGTTTGTAAAATATTTAATTGAAGATCCATAAGGCTTGAAATATTTTCTTTTGTAATACGATATTTGGAATCAGGATTTCTACGCCATGTTCCTGAAGAAGAACAAGGAGCGTCAACCAATACCCAGTCAAAACCGTTTTTATTTTCAACTTCTTTTTGAAATTGTGGCAAACCTTCCCCATTCCAAGGAAGACAACGAATATTAAAAAAACCACTTTTACGAGCCCGTTTTTTTACTTCTTCTAATTTATATTCTCGTATATCTGAGGCATATATAACACCTTTGTTTTTTAAAAAACTTGCAATTTGTTGTGTTTTTCCACCACCACCAGCACAAGTATCCCAAACAAATTGTCCAAATTTTGCTTCTATATGCTCACCAATTTGCTGACTTGCAAGATCTTGTATTTCAAAAAGTCCTGCTCGAAAAGAATTTAATGCAAATATTCCTCCCTTACCTTCAATAACTTTTAGAGTAAATGAATTATGAACTTCTACTTGAAAGCCTTCTTTTATTAGCTCATTTAATACATTTGTTTTAAATTTTTCATCATTTAATCGAAGCCACATGGGAGGACGACTCTCAAGAAGACTAAAAAAAGAATCTTGTTGATCTTTATTCCAGTTGGAAAGACTAAATCTTTTTTCAATTTGATCTATAAACCATAAAGGAACACTTTGCATAATCATTTGAGATATTAAAATATTATTATGATTTAATTGTTTTTCAATTTCAAGAAAAACCTTTTTTTCATTTAAAAATTCATTCTCATTAGTTTCAATAGAAATATTTTCTTGTAATTTTGCATTCGATGCCAAATAGCGAAGACGGATCCATATAAAAAATCTTTCTTCATTCATTTTGCGGAATGCTTGCAATATATCTTCTACAGATAGGTATTTATTTTTAAAATATTGAATAAAATTTTGAAAATGAATTTCTTTTTTATTTTCTGAATTTATTTTATATTTTAAATTAAAAAAATCCTCGCAAAATAAAGCAAAATAACCGTAACGAATTCCAGCAAATAAACATTCACTATACCAGCGTCTATCGCGACTTCCATATTTTGAATTTTTAGCAAACTCTTGAGCAAGCCATCTATCCATTTGAGGAAGAGTTTCTTGAGAAATAGCGGCACGCCATAATTTATTTAAGTGCAACCAACGGCCTTCGTAATTTTTAGTATTTATATTTTGCTTTTCAGACATGAATTTTATTCCTCAGATTCATCATCGAAAAATTCGATTTCAGCTCCATCTAAAGCCTTCATATCTTCAAATTCCATAGAACGAATATCATCATCATAGTTTCTATCTTTTTGAAAACGAGCTGCTTTTGTCGTTTTAACTCTTTCACCTTTGTCATCTATTGGTGAACGCGTTCTTTCACGGAAAATAATAGAGATTGGAATATCTTTATAGCCAAATGCCTCACGGAAAGCATTTTCAACAAATCTTTTATAGCTAAAATGAAGATCTTGAGGATGTGAACAAAATATAATAAATCGAGGAGGCAAAGTACCAACCTGAGTTGCATAGAAAAATTTAATTCTTTTAGACTTATTTTTAACCATTGGAGGAGTATGTTTTAACAATACTTCTTTCAATATATTGTTTACTTGTGAAGTTGAATTTCTTCGGCTACTTTGATCATATAAATCTATGCACATAGGTATTAGTTTACTAACTCTTAAATTTTCAAGTGCACTCACAAAAACAACAGGAGCATATCTTAAATATCTAAGATCAAGATGAAGTTTTTCAGTAAATTCATTTACAGTATTAGATGTTTTGTCTTTAATTAAGTCCCATTTATTTACAACAATTAATATTGGTTTTCTTAATTCAAATGCATAGCCCGCTACTCGAGCATCTCCATCCGTAGCCCCATCTTCGGCATTGATAACAAGAATGGAAACATCGGCATCTTCAAGACAGGCAACACTTCGAAAAGCAGAAAAACGCTCGAGCTTATCTGCCATACGACTTTTTCTACGAATTCCTGCTGTATCAATCACTCTTAAATCACGGCCATGATATTTTAGGCCTGCATCAACGGTATCACGTGTAGTCCCTGGGCGTTCATCAACAATAGAACGAACTTCTCCAACCAATCTATTTAGAATAGAAGACTTGCCAACGTTTGGGCGTCCAATAATAGATAGTTTTATTGGTGGATTTTCTGGATCATCTCTTTTTTCTTTAGGAGAATTTGCAAAAATTTCAGTTGCCGCGTCGAGAAGATCAGACATCCCTCTATTATGTTCAGCACTTACCGGAAAAATTCTTTGAACACCTAATTTTCTAAATTCTTCTATAAAAATATCATCTTTAGGTAGGTCACATTTGTTTACACAAACAATAAAGTTTTTTTCAGATTTTCTTAAACGGCGGATAAGATCGGAGTCAACGGGGTGAATTCCTTCTCTTCCATCGACCACAAATATAACTGTTTCAGCCTCTTCAATTGCCATTTCCGCTTGTTCGACAAGTTGAATTTTAATATTATCACGAGAAGTTGGCTCAAAACCGCCCGTATCACAGATATAAAATGCTTCCCCATTATGTTCAGCGCGTCCAAAAATACGATCGCGAGTAACACCAGGTTCATTATGTACAAGGCTCTTACGCTCGCGGATAATGCGGTTAAATAACGAGCTTTTTCCTACATTTGGACGTCCGACAAGGGCTACAAGTCGAGTATAAGTTCTTAAAGTCATTTTAGAGTGATCCTGTTTCTGTCTTGTAAAATATGCTAGAAGCTATTCTAGATGCCATGATCCTTTAATTATCATTGAGGCAAATAAAAGGGCAAAAAGAAGAGGCATCATAGCCAATCCACTTGCATAACGGAAAATTTGTGAAACATAAAGCGCTTTTTAAGAATAAGGAATTTTCTCCCTTTTCAAATGTTAGAAAATCTAAGCTTTACCTATCCGCAAAACAAATATGCTCTATTCTTCAAAAAAATGGCCATGAATCCTATTTTGTTGGTGGAGCGATAAGAGATCTTTTAATAAAACCCAATGCAATTCCTAAAGATATTGACTTAACAACATCAGCTACACCTGATGATATTTTTCGTTTGTTTCAAAATACCCAGTTTGTTGGAGAAGCATTTGGAGTTAGTTTAGTTAAAATAAATGATATGCAGTTTGAGCTTACAACATTTAGAAAAGAAGGAAAATATAAAGACAGAAGAAGACCTGAATCAATTTCTATTGGAAGTTTTTTAGACGATGCTAATAGAAGAGACTTTACTATGAATTGTCTTTATTTTGATCCAATTAAAAACAAAATATTAGATCCACATCTTGGTTTAAGTGATATTAAAAATAAAATAATTCGTTGTGTTGGGAATGCTAATGATAGACTATATGAAGATTCTCTAAGAATTTTAAGAATGGCTCGTTTTTCGGCTAACCTTCATTTTACAATTTCAAATGAAAGCTTAGAAGCTGCCAAAAAACAATCTGATGGTATTTCATTATTAAGCAAAGAAAGAATTTTACTTGAGTTTCAAAAAGTGAAATTAGGAAGATTTTACTATTTTTTTGAAGCTTTAAACAATATTTTAGAAATCAATAAAATTATATTCACCAATATTAAAATGGAAGAAAATAACGATCAAAACTTATTTTATAAAAATCCTTTAACTATTGGAAAAATAAAAATAGAAACTCCATATCCATTTTTTAATTTCTTAAAAGTTTTTTTATTTAGCTATAATATTGAACTAAATAATTATCAAAGTATTATGAATGAAATAGAGAATTGGCCTTTGTGCAATGAAGATAAAAAAATATGCCTTCTTTTTTTAAAAAGTATTACTCTAAAGACTAATTTATCGGAAAATACAGATATTGAAGTTCTTGACTTTATTTTTTTTGAATACCTTTCTCAAATTAATGTAATAACAAATAATTTATCCTATGGAGTTTTAATAAATTTATCTATTTTTGTTAAAGACTCTATGCTAAAAGAAACCTTATATAAAATGATAGAATCTAACTCAAAAGAAAACAATACAAAAATTAACACTTCTGAAGTTATTAAATATGTAGAAAAAGAAAATTTAGATAAAAAATATATTTCTTCTATTATCAAATATCTTCAATATATAAATTTAAAAAAAGGTGTTATTCCAAAAGTACAAAGTGTTATTCAATTTAAAAACCAATTTTTTAAAGAATATTTTAATTCTTTAAATTCTAATATTCTTAAACAAAAATGAGATTTCTATTTTGATTATAAATAAAACAAATGACTCCAATAATGTTAGTATTGTTTTGGTTTCACCAGAACATCCTAATAATGTTGGAGCAGCAGCCCGTGCAATGAATAATATGGGTATATCCGATTTACGCCTTGTCAATCCCTGCGAATTTTTAAATAGTGGAGCTGATGGCTCTAAAACATTAGCCGTTCACTCACATTCTATATTAGAAAATGCAAAAGTATTTACCTCATTAAAAGAGGCTATTTTAGATAAAGAAATTATCATTGGCACAACCAACAGAATTCGAGGACATCACAAACAATTGAAATCAATTTGGGAGCTTGATTCTTTTTTATTGAATTTAAATTCTCCAAATAAAATTGCTTTCGTTTTTGGTAGAGAAACTTCTGGCTTGAGTAACCAAGAAATTAATCTATGTAATCATATTATTTCTATCCCAACGTTTGGGCAAAATAATTCATTAAATTTATCTCAAGCTGTCATGATAATTTTATATGAATTTTCAAAATTTAATTACAAAAATACAGAATTAAAAACAATCGAAGATCCTATTGCAAATTCAAATCATATTGAAAAATTAAAAGATAATTTATTTTTAATTTTAAAAAAAATTGAATATATAAAAAATGGGAATGAAGATAAAAAATGGGGCGTTTTTTCTAAATTAATTTCAGATAAAAAATTAACAACAAAAGAAGTAGATATTATTCAAGGCGTTTTAAGCAAAATTAAAAATTTAATCCCAGGGTGAAGGAGTTAATTCTAATTTTTTTCTAAAAGCATATATTTTATGATCGAAACTACTTACATAAATTGAATCATTTTCTCCAAAAGCTATATTAGAGTAAATAGGCCCCCCTATCTTAAAATTCCAGAGCAATTTTCCTTCAGTTGAGATTTCATATATACGACCATCAAACGAACCTACAAAAATATTCCCCAATCGACTTATTTTGGGCTTAGAATAAATTGTTCCACCCGCAATAAAAGCCCATTTTAGAGATCCATTAGGATAAATTGCATATAATTTATGATCATAAGAACCTATGTATAATACTCCATCAGAACCAACAGTAGGACTTGAATAAATCATTTTTTCTGTCTTAAATCTCCACTTTAATGTCCCATTTAAATTTAAAGCATAGACATAATTGTCATAGGAGCCAAAATAAATTGTTCCGTCTTTTGCAAAAGCAGCAGAAGAATAGACATATCCTTCTGTTTCATATTCCCAATTTTTTATTCCGCTTGGATGAAAAGAATATAATTTGTTATCATTAGATCCTATATAAATATTTCCATAATTATCAATTGAGGGACTTGCTGAATAAATTTCAGCACCTGTTTTATAATCCCATTTTTTTGTACCATCAGAATTTATTGCATAAATTTTTTGATCATTAGAACCAAAATAAATTACACCATTTTTATCTATTGCTGGACTAGAATAAATTTCACCACCAGCTTCAAAATGCCATCTCTTTGTACCGTTTGGATTTAATGCATATAATTTTTTATCATTTGATCCAAAATAAATAATTCCATTTTTATCTATTAATGGTGATGAATATATTTTTCCATCAGTTAAATAACTCCAAATTATTTTACCTTCTTTATTAATTGCATATAACTTATTGTCATATGAACCAACATATATTGTTCCAGCCTTTCCTACAGTAATTGAGGAAAATATTGTAGAACCTGTTACTATATGCCAATTATAGACAAGTTTATATGGATTATTATAGTTTCTGGATCGAGGACTGTCATTATTAATATATAAATTAACTGTTGCAGCATTTGTTTCTTTAGATAACAAACAATTTATAATTACAGAGTATAATATAATTTTTCTTAATGAAATATAATTCATATGATCTCCTCTATACAGGTCAAAGTATTTAACTTTGAGAAAGACTTATCATATAAATTTGATAATTTGTAATAAATTTTTGATTATTTTATAATCAAAAAAGTTGCTATTAAATATATTTAAAATTAAACAAATTTAATTAATTCAAAAAATACTAATTTAAAAAGATGACCAAAATCGAAGTAAATAATAGTTATTATTTAAATTTGTATACAAATAAATTTAACTCATTTTTAGATTAAAAATTAAATTTAAGAATTATTTAAGAAAATTTAAATCTTCTAAGAAATTAATGGTGTTCTATTTTTTTAATTCATTTTATTTTATAAAGATATATAATAGAATATAAAAATTGAGATAATTTTTAATTATCTCAATCTATTTGTTAATATTGGCTTATTTTATCTAATGCAGAGGCAGTAGTTGATTTTAAATTTCGTCTTGTAATCGTTCCTTGAGAAATAAAATTTAATAAGTACCACTTGCCGCCAGCTTTGCCATTGGTACCACTCGCTCCATCACCACCAAAAGGCTGCATATTTACTATTGCTCCCGTTGTTTTTCTATTAACATAAAAATTTCCTGCAAGTTGGCTTAAAACAGGAACCGCTTGTTCAAGAAAATTTTCATTTTTGCTAATGACACTTCCTGTTAAACGATAATTATGTTGCTGAATAATAGAAACAGCATCTTCAAATTTTTTATATGTCCTAACTGCAATGACTGGTCCAAAAATTTCTTCACTTAATAATTCATGTTTATCGACATAAACTTCAATTATAGTTGGTGACACATAAAATCCATTGTTTTTTTCATAGGTACCGCCAGCAATAATTTTGCAATTTTTATCATTTTTTGCGCGATCAATATAAGATGTTATTTTGTTAAACTGGCGTTCATTTATTACAGGACCAACATCACATTTTCTTTCAATTGCATTACATACAATAAGTGAATCTGTTTCCTTAAGCAAAGCACTTCTCAATTCAGGCCATATTGTTTCATGAATTAAAGCAACACTGTTTGCAGAACATTTTTGTCCGCTTCTTCCAAATGCACCCTGAATAATACAACGAGCGGTATCAATAACATCAATATCGGAGTCGGCAACAAGAAAGTCTTTTCCGCCTGTTTCCGCAACGTAACGTGGAAAATTCGCACGAGGATATTCTGTATTGTATAGATAATTTCCAAATGCTCTTGCCGTTTGAAAACTTCCTGTAAAATTAACTGCTGTTAATTCAGGATGAGTTAATACTGTGGGGAGACACGGTTTACCATCACCCGTAATCATATTGATTACACCAGGAGGAAAACCCGCTTCGTCTAAAGCAAGCATTAGCATATAGCCACTCATAACAGCATCGTCAGAAGGTTTCCAAACAACCGTGTTTCCTGTTAATGCCATAACCAATGGCAAATTATAACCAATTGCTTGTGGAAAATTAAAAGGTGTAACCGCGCATGTAAAACCTTTTAATGGTCTCATTTGAATTTGATTTGTCTCACCCCATCCATCTCCAAGTTGTTCAGATAAAATGTCTGCATAAAAATAATTGTTGAATCTTACAAAATCCATAAGCTCAGCCCATTCAACATAAGTCTCATAGGAATTATATCCACACTCCACACTGGAAACGGCGCATAGTTCATATTTCCATTTTAATAAAATATTTTCTAAATCACGAAATTTTTGAATTCGTGTTGCTGGAGATAAGGAGGCCCATTTTTCTTTTGCGTTAAGAGCGGCATCAATAGCCAATTGAGAATGTGTAGCATCAGCTTGTTGATAACTTCCTATGGCTTCTCCATTGGAAGGATTTAAATTTTTTACTTTATTTTGAGAAAAAACTTTCTTTCCATTAATTATCATTGGAATATCTAAATTTCTTGGAACTTTTTTTACAGCCTCAGAATATTTTTGCCATTCTTGATCTGAATCTTTTGGATTGATAATCATTTCATTATTAGGAACTTTTAAAGATAACTTAAACATGAGAACGCCTCCTGAAGGTCACACTAAGAAATTAGGATACACAAAATATTCATATTACAAGAGAGAGAATTCTACAAGAAAGTTCAAATTTATAGAAATACAATACTAAAATATATAAAAATGCATTTGTTATATTAAATTTATATAGTTACTTAAATTATATTTTGGAATACTGCTGACCTGAAACAGTTTGTTCAAGCCATTTTTTTTCATTTGGAAAATCCCAAACACTAACTAATTCATTTTTTCTATAATCAAAATAACAAGCTTTTACAAAGCCAGGTGTAACAATAACTAATGGATCCTTTGAACCAACCGTATGTGAATTCATAATTGTGATTTTAATATTTTTATTAAATTCTTCATATGGATTCCAATAATATATTCCTCCATGTTGAGCTTGAAATCGAGGACTCAACATTAAATCTTTAAGTAGTGCTTTATTTTCAATACTAGCAGGAGAAACTCCATTAATTCCAGCAAAACAAAATAGGTCATGATCTCCGTATATTTTTTGCCCTGGTTTTGATTTTAAAAATAGGAAAGGCTCTTCAACATAAACGTGCTTAGAGTATTTACCGCCAGGTTGATATAAAGCATTTTCTTCAATATACTCATTTGTGCGTAAGTAAAAAATATTTTCAATTTTATTCATATTACAATAAAAATAATCAACGATTTTTTCAGTCACACTTCTATTTTTAAATACTTTATTTAATTTTTCTCTTTTTATTTTCCATAATTCTTTTTTAAATTTTTTAAAATCATTCAATGATAAATTATGCCCTGATGGATTATAGTGAACAACAGAACCAATATCACGTATTTCAATATTTTCATGTAAAAAAGTATCATCAAATTTACTAGTTTTATTTTTAATTTCCTGAGGTTTTGTTGGGTTTCCTGACTCATTTGCCATAAAAGCAACAGGAGTTGTTGGGCGTATAGCAATTGAAGTCATATATTTTTTTGCAAGGGCAAAAGCTTCATGAAGCGCAAATATTTCAATCGAAGATAAGATATATTCTTGTTCTGCTTGCCTTTGTAACTGAGTTAAATTTCTATTTTGGTTAAAAAGATAATTTTCTAAAAAATCATGATTTATTTTAATATTATGGTCATCATTGCCCTGATGAACAAATTCTTTAAAATAATTTCGTCTTAAATTAATATTAGTTTTTAACTTTAACATTTCAAATGGGTTGGTCATAAATTCACCTAATTTTAAATCCTATCAGTTATATAGGAATTTAAAATTATCTCATTCTTTTTTTAAAGACAAAAAACAAAAAAAAATAATCTAATATTTTTAATTAAAATTTATTTTCAGAATGAATACGGTGAGCTGAAGGAAAACTTTTTTCTTCTAAAGGCCTTTGCGGGACATAACCGTCTAAAGGAGAGGGCTCTGCCCAGGGTTCTGTTGTTAATTGCTCTAAAATAACACTGTCACCATCTCTTGCAATCACATGATTTGGCGATAAAGGAATTTTCCCGGTTGGAGTATCAAGAACATATTGAGGATTTGCAAAACCTGTTGTGGAACCTCTTAGTCCTCTCATAATATCCAAACCTTTTTCTAAAGGAATTCGAAGATGTTCAGTTCCATCAACAATTTGGGGGTGATAAATATAATAAGGACGTACACGAATTTTTACAAGACCTCTAACAAGATCTCGCATTTTATCGACATCATCATTTACATTTTTTAAAAATACAGATTGATTTCCAACAGGTATTCCTCTTTTTAATAATGTATCAATTGCAGATGCTGCTTCAGGAGTTAATTCTTGGACTGAATTAAAATGGGTATTAATCCAGATTGGATGATAT
Organism: Silvanigrella paludirubra; assembly: GCF_009208775.1. NCBI lineage: Bacteria > Pseudomonadati > Bdellovibrionota > Oligoflexia > Silvanigrellales > Silvanigrellaceae > Silvanigrella > Silvanigrella paludirubra. The sequence goes on from NZ_WFLM01000005.1 coordinate 437,176, forward strand.
TTTGCAAGCATATCAGCAAACTCTTCGGTAATTCTATATGGCAAGGAAACAGGGGTTCGAGTCCCAAATCGAATAATTTCGACATGTGGTATTTCTCTTAATTTTTTTAATAAATTTTCAATACTAGAGTCGTGAGCTATAAAAGGATCGCCTCCCGTAATTAAAACATCTCTAATATTTTTATTTGAGGCGATATATTCTAAACCTTTTTCAATAATACGAGGATTAAAATGCAATCCTTCTTCACCATCTCTTCTTTTTCTAAAACAATATCTGCAATAAACGGGGCACAACTGGGCAACACACCAAGCAATACGATCTTTATAAACATGAACAACTTCTTTAACAGGAGAGTTATTCACTTCCTTCAAAGGATCTGCTACACCATATTTATCTTTTAACTCTTCCATTCTTGGCATTAATTGAAGCCTAACAGGATCAAGCGAATCATTAAAATCAATTAATGAAATAGAATAAGGACTAATTCCAGCATGAAATTGTTTTTTTAATTCTTCAAAGGCTTGTTCTTCATTCTCTGAAATCTTTAAAATAGAAGCAAGATCATTTGCAGATTGAACTTGAAATTTCATTTGCCAACGCCAATTAACAAAAGTTTCTTCAGAAACTCCAAACAATTGGGCCCCTACTTTTGTAATACTTTTTTTATTAGTAGCTGTTCTAAAATGAAGTTCATTAGGTGCAATGAAAGGCATACTTATTTTCTTTCTCAAAGATCTTTTAATTAAACCCAATAATTACTTAATTTATCAAGCTAAACGAAAAACTCAAATTAAGGGGCTTCTCCTTTTTAACACTTCCATCTTGTACACGATTGCTGAACCTTGTAAACACTTATTGAAGCTCATTGAGAGTCCTTTAAACACTTTTTATTGGAATCTAATTCATGTCAAAAAAATCAAAAGCAATTCGATTTCTTCTTTATAGATATCTTGTTACTCCTTGGGCGAGCAGATCTAAAAGAAATGCGTCGTCTATTGGAGTTTTATTACCAGTTTTAGGTGTTGCTATTGGCGTTTTTGCTTTTACTGTAGTTTTAAGCGTTATGGGCGGATTTACAACAGATATAAAATCTCATTTACTTAATTTACAAGCACATATTGAAATTATTTCAAAAGAAAAAGGCAAACAAATTCCAGAATCTTCTGAACTTATGGACAAAATAAAATCATTTTCTGATGAAATCCTTTCTGTATCGCCATATCAAAGCGGAGATATTATTTTACAAGCAGGAAACAAGGGCGTTTTAGCACGACTTGAAGGCATTGAACCTGAATTAGCAGAAAACACGCTTAATATTCAAAAATTTCTATCTAATGAAATTAGTTTAAATGTTTTAAAAAAGAAAATACCTGCAGATAATATAATTAACTCCGATCTTTTTCCTACGGTCATTATTGGTCAAGACTTAATGCTAAATTTAGGATTAAACATAGGTGATAGTTTAACTTTAGTTTCCACAATTCCTGATGATGGTCCAGGTGGAATTGCACCAACTCAATTTCCAGTTGTCATTGCAGGAACAATTAACTCTGGAAGTTTTGCTTATAATCAAAAAGTAGTCTTAAGTTCTTTAAAAATTGCAAATCAATTTTTTCAAACTGAAAACAATTGGCTTGGATTACAATTAAAATTAAAAAATCCATTAGAAGTTGAAGCTTTCTCTAAAAAACTTGATAAATTAATAAACCCACTCGGATTTAGAGCAAAACCTTGGACCGAATCAAATAGCGCTCTCTTAAAAACTCTTACTTTAGAAAGATGGGGAATGAGTTTTGTTATGATGATGATTATTCTTGTTGGGTGCTTTAGTATTTCTATTTCACTTCTTCTTTCAATTAGAAGAAAATCTAGTGAAATGGCAATTTTAAGAAGTATGGGTTTTGAACAATTAGATCTAAGTAAACTATTTCTTTGGCAAGGATTCTTAATTGGATTAACAGGAGTCATTATTGGTTTTATTTTAGGAGGAATTTGTCTTTACTTTATTCATAATTATCAAATTCCTTTTATAACCAGCTCTTATTCATCAAAACCATTGCCAATTTTAATTAATAAATTCGATCTTATTTTTATTTCGTTTGGAAGTGTATTTTTAGCAATGCTTGCAGCTGTATGGCCAGCTATTGAAGTAAAAAATTTAGATATAATTGAAATATTATCTGTAAGAAATTAAAATAAACTGGAGAAATTGTGCTTGCTGTCAAAGTAGAAAATCTAAAAAAAATATATAACTTTGGTGAACAAAATTTAAATGCATTAAACGACGTTTCATTTCAAGTAAATAAAGGAGAAATCGTTGCTATTATTGGAGAAAGCGGCTCAGGGAAAAGTACATTACTGCATATTCTTGGCACTTTAGACTCACCAACTTCTGGAAATATTTTAATTGATGGAAAGAATCCATTTGACAAAAACGATAAAAATGTAAGTTCATTTAGAAATCTTCATATAGGATTTATATTTCAACATAATAATTTACTCCCAGAATTTAATGCTCTTGAAAATATTATTATGCCAGGTCTTATTGCTGGATTTCCTGAAAAAAAAGTAAGAACAAAAGCAGAAGTTTTACTTGAAAGTGTTGGTTTATCAAAAAGAAAAAACCACTTTCCTAGCCAGCTGAGTGGTGGCGAACAACAAAGAGTAGCCATTGCTAGAGCTCTTATTAACGATCCTGTGCTTATTTTAGCAGATGAACCCTCAGGAAATTTAGATTCTAAAAACGCAATGATAATCCATGAAGTATTCAAAGAAATAAACAATAAGTTTGGCTCAACTGTCCTTATAGTAACGCATAATACTGAGTTTGCAGATGCTCTTCCAAGAAGAATCCGCTTAAGAGATGGCATGATAATTTCGGATGATCGGAACAACTCATAAAACTCTAACTTTCTATCAATTTATTTCCAGAGGAGACTCAAAATTTGCAAAATCACCTTAGATAGTGAATAGTGCAGCTTTGTTGATCACTTTTCTGGCCTTGTTCATGCGAGTACCTTTGAAATGCCTGGTTTAAAAAAATACAATTTTCTTAATCATAAAACTATATACAGTTTAACAACAATTGCCTTGATGATTTCTGGAAATGCTTTTTCTCAAGCTCCATTGCAATTTCCTACACAATGGGAACAGACTTCTGTTTCTAAAATAACAATAGTTGGAAATAAAACAGTAACAAATGAAGCTATTTTAAATTTAATGACGATTAAAGTTGGAACAAAACTAACTCAATCCTTAGTTTCAAATGATATTAAAAGTATTTTCGGAAGTAGTTATTTTCAAGATGTTAAAATAGATAAAACATCAGATAATGAATTAATCATATCTGTTGTTGAAAAACCAACGGTAAACGATATATTTTATGAAGGATTTGACATCGTTTCCGCTTCTTCTGTAAAAGATAAAATTTTAACAAAAAAATATACCATAGTTGATGAAAAAAAGCTCTCCCAAGATTTAAGATCTATAGAACAGGCATATACGGAAAAAGGTTATTATCTTTCAAAGCCCACTTATACTCTTGAGCAAACAGAACAAGGCTCTGTAAATGTTGTTTTTCAAGTTAAAGAAAACAGACCCATTCAAATTAGAAAAGTAGATCTCTTAGGTAACGAATACTTTAGCGATTCTGAATTACAATCCTTTATGGCAACAAAACCATTTTCATGGATGTCAATATTATCGTCATCAGGTCTATATAAAGACGAGTTTATAGCTGCAGATCAACAAAATATTACTTATTATTATAGAGATAATGGTTATGCCGAAGCTACTGTTGCTTCACCTCTTTCAAGACTCGAAAAAAACAAAAGAGATATTGGCGTCTCTTTTTTCATTGAAGAAGGCGAAAGATTTAATATCGGTAAAATAACAATTAGCGGTGATCTTATTGATTCAGAAAATGAATTAAAGGAACAGTTATCTTTAAAAGAAAATGAAATTTACCGCATTTCTAAATTCAACTCAGATATGAAAGCTCTTAAAGTTATTTATGGCGATAAAGGCTATGCTTTTGCATATGTTTATCCAACATTTAATATAGATAGAGTTAAAAAACTTTATGATATAAATTATAATGTTACTAAAGGCGAAAAAGCATATTTTAGAAAAATTACCGTTGAAGGAAATGTGAAGACAAGAGATAACGTAATAAGACGTGCTCTTCGTGTTTCGGAAGGACAACTATTTAATTCAACAAAGTTAGATAAAAGTAAAATAAACGCAGAAAGACTTGGCTTTTTTGAAACTGTGCAAATTATTCAAGAACCCGATCAAGCAAATAATGCAATGGATCTTAAAGTCATAATAAAAGAAAAGCCAACTGGTAAAATTTCGGCATCACTCGGCGCATCTCCCGATGTATCTGGATCAGGTGTTACCTTTTTTGGTCAGGCACAATATCAAGAGCCAAACTTACTAGGTAAAGCATATAATATAGGATTAACTGGACAAATAAGTCCAAACCAACAAGACACATCAAAGTTTAACTATTCTATTGGCGTCAATTTTGGAAATCCAAGTATTTTTGATAGCCCCTGGAGCTATGGACTTGGTGCAAATTATTCGCATAATGTAACTTCATTAACTTCTAGCTCTGCAATTAATAAAGTATATATTACCCAAGTTGTTAAGTCAGCAAACGTAAGTGTTGGACGCGAAATTATTGAAAACCTAAGATTCAATTTAGGCTATTCTATTTCTGATACAAGCACGGATCCAAGCGTTCCTTTAACTGCTAAATTTAGTGCTTCTGGAACAACTGAAAAATTTATTCAAAACTTAACTTATGATGCAACAGATAACTATATTAATCCTACATCAGGTTTGTTTTTATCAGGAACAAATTCCATTGCATTTAAGGGCTACTGGGGTCAATACACTTTTGGTTCAAGTTCTGCATTAATATCAGGATATATCCCAGTTAATTATAGTGAAAATTTTAAAACAAACTTTAGACTCGCATTCCAACCTAGATTTGTATATCAAATTAAGGATGATCAACCCGTACCAATTTGGGAAAGATTATCTTTGGGTAACTCATATTTTATGAAAGGTTATTCAAGCGCAGGCGAAAGTATTACCTCAACAATACCTGTTACGATATCTCCTATTACGGGCCAAACTGTAAATTTAAATTTTGGTGGTAATAGAAGCTTTTATTCAACTATTGAATATTTTCTTCCCGTTATTCCTCAAGCAGGTCTCCGTTTTGTGACTTTTGCGGAAGCCGGAACTGTCCTAGATGACTATGATTCCTTCAGTGCTGATAAAATTAAATATGACATTGGATTTGGATTTAGATGGACAACACCTATTGCCCCATTTAGATTTGAATGGGCATTTCCAATTGATAAAAATGGCCAAATGGGTCAAGCACATTTTATTTTCTCTATTGGATCTGACAGTTTCAGCAATAATATGTAATATTTAAGAGTTTAGAATAAAATCATAGCGGAGGATTTCACATTATGTCATCAAAAATAAAAAAAATAACATTTCTTGCTTCAGCTTCATTATTTTTATCTAGTTTTTCTTTAGATATGGTTTCTGCTTCTGAAGCGAGGGCTCAGTCTCTCAATTCATCTAAGCTAAAAATTTGTGTTGTGAATGTACAAACAGCAATTTTACAAACAAATGAAGGAAAAGCAGCAAAATCAAAAATAGAAAAAGAAGCTGAAAAAGATCGCCAAGACATTCTAGCAAAACAAAATCAACTTAAAAAAATGGAAGAGGATTTCCAATCTCAACAATCTATTTTATCCGATTCCGATAAATTAGCTAAGCAAAAAGAGTTTCAAATAAAGTTACAAGACTATCAAAAATCCCAAATGAGTTTTGAACAAAAAACACGTAGCAAAGAACTTGCAGCTACTCAAGAAATATACCAAAAAATAACCTCTATTGTTAAAGAAACAAGAAAAAAAGAAGAATGTTCCATGGCTTTTGATAGTGGCGCAGGTGTTTTATTAGATGCAGATGATGTTAAAGATATCACAAGCAAAATTGTTGAAAAATACAACTCTGTTTATAAAACAACAGATAATACCACTGATAGTAAAAAAGAAAACAAGAAAAAAGGCTAAATCTTATGACTTCTATTTCTATTCGTGAAATCATTTCTCAGGTAACATGTGAAGCTATTCCACATAATGATGATTTAAAATTTATAGGTGTTTTACCTTTAAACCATGCAACAAAAGATCATATTTCATTTTTAATTAATGATAAATATTATGATGAGACATTGACATCAAACGCTGGGGCAATTATTTGCTCAAAAAAATCTGCTGAAACTTTATTAGGTAAAACTAAAAGTATTTTACTGGTAAGTGATAATCCTCATGCTACACTTGCAAAAGTATCACAATTTTTCTTTAAACCTAAGCATCCTTTTTCTGGTATTTCGGAACATGCCATAATTGATGTTTCTGCAGAAATTCACCCAAGTGCAACCATATTTCCTTTTGTATTTGTTGGTCCAGGAGCAAAAATTGGGGCAAACTCAACTATTTACTCAGGTTGTTTTATAGGTGCTGCAAGCACAATTGGTACAGATTGTCTTTTATATCCAAATGTTGTTATTCGTGAAGGTTGCAATGTAGGCGATCGTTGTATTTTTAATCCTGGGGCTGTTATAGGCGGAGATGGATTTGGATTTGCACCAACTGAAAAAGAAAATATAAAAATCCCACAAATTGGCGGCGTTCAAATTGCAAATGATGTTGAAATTGGAGCAAATGCGACAATCGACAGAGGAGCAATGGCTGATACTAAAATAGGATATCAAACTAAAATTGATAATTTAGTTATGATAGCTCATAATGTTGTTGTTGGTGATTTTTGCTTTATTGCTGCACAAACAGGAATAGCAGGCTCTTCCATCGTAGGAAACCGAGTCATAATGGCTGGACAAGTTGGCGTTGCTGGTCATTTAAAAATTGGAGATAAATCTATTTTAACTGCGCAAAGTGGCATATCAAAAAATGTGCCTGCAGGTGAAACATGGGGAGGCTCTCCAGCTAGAACATATAAAGAACATGCAACAACAATTGCAACAATAAATAAAATTGTAAAACAAGCGAATAAAAAGAATAATTAATTTTCAAAGGGGATAGATTCATAATGGGTAGTATTTTTGATAAAATAATAATGAACGCAGAAGAAATAAAAAAATGTTTACCTCATAGAGATCCTTTACTCCTTATTGATGTTGTTCATGATTTAAAACTTGGTGAAAGTATCATTGCAAGCAAATTATTAACTAAAGACGATCCTGTTTTTAGAGGTCATTTTCCTGATAATCCAGTTTATCCTGGAGTTTATTATATTGAAGGAATTGCTCAAGCAGGTGCTATTTTAGCTTTTTTAACAAGAAATGATAAGGGAATTACAGAAGAAAAATTAGGATTTTTATCTTCCGTAGATGAAGCACGTTTTCGCCGCCCCGGATCACCAAATGATAAAATCCGCTATGAAGTAGCAATAGAAAAAATGCGCGGACCTTTTGTTTGGATGAAAGGAAAGGCATATATAAATGATGAAATAGCTGCTGAATGCAAGCTTTCAATTGCTATAGCGCCTAAAAAAGGATTAAATAAATGACAAATTCTTCTGTTAATATCCACCCAACCGCAATTATTGAACAGGGCGCAGAAATTGACACAGGTGTTAGCATTGGGCCATATGCAATAATCGGAAAAAATGTAAAAATTGGTAAAAACACAAAAATTCATTCTCATGCTTTATTAGCAGGTCATACTTATATTGGAGAAGATAATGAAGTTTTTAGCTTTGCGTCAGTAGGAAATAAACCTCAAGATCTAAAGTATAAAAATGAACCTACACTTCTTTTAATTGGAAATAAAAATATCATTCGTGAATATGTTACTTTACAGCCAGGAACGGTTCAAGGTGGTGGAAAAACCACAATTGGAAATGAAAATTTATTTATGGCTTATTCACATGTTGCTCATGATTGTTCTGTAGGCAATCAAAATGTTTTTGCAAACGGAGTGCAACTCGCTGGACATGTAACAATACATAACATGACAGTTATAGGTGGCCTCTGTGCCGTTCATCAGTTTGTACACATAGGCGATATGGCGATGCTTGCCGGAGGTTCCTTAACTGTAAAAGACATTCCTCCATACTGCATGTCCGAAGGTGGTCGCGCTATACTAAGAGGCCTTAATATGGAAGGCATGCGTCGTAGAAATGTTTCAGCAGAAGCTAGAAATGCGGTTAAAACAGCTTATAAAACTTTTTTTCTAAAAGGGCATCCAACAATAGAAGAAGCATTAAATTCTATTTCTCATTTAATGACTTTTCCTGAAGTTGAAAAATTTGCGAATTTTATAAAAAATTCAAAACGAGGTATTGCTCATCCAAACGTAACAGGGAAAGCAACTCCATCAGAAGAGTAACAAATGCAATCTAATTTAAATGGTGGAATCTGCATCATTGCTGGTGAAGCAAGTGGTGATGCCCAAGGAGCTCTTCTTGTTAAAGCTCTAAAAGAAGAATATCAAAATAAAAATGTGAATGAAAAAACATTTTGGGGTTCTTCTGGCCCACTAATGCGTAAAGAAGGCGTTGAAGACATTATCAAAGTAGAAGACTTAGCTGTCTTTGGTCTTGTAGAAATAATTTCACATTACCCTGTAATCTCAGCTTGCTATAAAAAAATATTAAATGAAATAAAAGTAAGAAAACCAGAGGCTGTTATCTTAATAGATTATCCTGGTTTTAATTTAAAATTATTACAAGATGTTTATTCTTTAGGTAACACGGTTATTTATCATATACCTCCCAAAGCTTGGTCACACGGTAAAAAAAGAACAGAATTATTAAAAAATTATTGTCACCTTGTAACAAGTATTTTACCTTTTGAAACACAATTTTTTAAAGATAATGGTGTAAACACATTTTTTGCCGGGAATCCTTTAAAAGATAATGTTGATGAATATTTATCTAAAAATAAAACAATAAAAGTTCCATTTAAAATTGGAATTTTACCAGGTAGCAGAAAAAATGAAATTCAAAAACTTTTACCAATTTTAATTGAATCTTTTGTTATGCTGTCTGAAAAAGAATCTAAAATAACAGGAGCAATTCCAATTGCTCCGACGTTGGATCCTAACTTTGTTAAAGACATTGCATACAAAAGTGCATCAAATCTTGGTTACACAAAAGAATGGATTGATCAAAAAATTTCTTTTGGCGTTGGAAATGCCTATGAAGTTATGTCAACTTCAAGCTATGCATGGGTCTGCTCAGGAACTGCAACTCTTGAAACTGCATTTTTTAACACCCCAATGTGTGTTATTTACAAAATATCTCCTATAACTGCATATATTGCTAGAAAATTAATTTTTATTAAATATGTTTCTTTAGTAAATTTAACTGAAAATTCGGAAATAATTCCAGAGTATTTACAAGAAATGGCAAAACCAATATATCTTGTAAATCATGCTTTAAAAGTTTTTCATGACAAAGATTATGAAACAAAAATGCTAATTAACTTTCAAAAAGTTCAAAATGTTTTTCCAAAAAATGCCGCTAAAAATGCTGCGCAAGAAATAATAAAATGTATTGATAAATATAATGTCCCAAACTTAAATAAATTTAAGTATCACAGAGAAAATCGGACAGTAAAATGAAAAAGGACCACAAGGGATCATTTATAAAAATAGTTTGGAATTCTGGCAAAAAAGATATTCTCATAGGTGTGCCTTGGCTTCCATTATATTCTTTGTCTGAAATTACTTTAGCTTTATCTGCTACAAGTTTAATGAAGTTATTATTTTTTACAACACCTCGTATACCCGTATCAGATTTAATTCCAGGTAATTTAAAAAATTATATACAATTTAATCAAACTCTTGATAGAAAAGATATTATATTTATAATTCCATTAATTATTATTGCTGCTTCATTTGTTAAATTAATAAGTGGTTTTATGAGCAGCTATCTTACAGAAAGAGCTGGTCATAAAGTTGCTCATTCCTTAAGAGAAGAAATGTTAAAAGGATTTTTATCTTCTCCTGGTAACAAACTGGATCAAAAAAATCCTGATTTTATTGCAAATCAACTCATGCAAGATACAACTCTTTTGCAAGCGGCCATTAGTAAAGGAACCATTAGTGCTATTCGAGACACCTTAGTTTTGATTGGTATTATTATAACAATGCTTTTAATATCGTGGCAAACATTTTTAATTGGATGCTGTATTTTTATTCCATTGGGTATTACTCTAAAAAAAGTAGCTCAAAAATTAAATTATTACACACGAGAAAGCCAAAAACATCAAATTGGAATATCGACACGTTTGCTTTCAAGCCATAATGGTTTATTAACAATAAATGCTTTAAGAAGTCATGAAAGAGAAAAAATAGATTTTGAAGAAACAAATATTAAAAACTATTTTATAATGAAAAAAAGTTTATTTGTTCGAACTTTTTTTACTCCAGGAATGGAGTTTTTTGCAACATGCATGCTAGCATTTGTATTTGCATGGCGTCTTAATTATGTAGGTGATTTTGAGGCAAGTACATATTCATCTATGTTAATTTTACTTGCATTTTCATTTAAATATATCAAAAATATTACAGGTTCTATTACTTTTTTCAGCGAAATCCGTGTTGTTTTACAAAGAGTGCAATCTTTTTTAGGGGATTTCTCTAATTCAAAACTGATAAAACCTTCACCTCTTCCTAGTTACGCAAAAGAAGCTATTATTGCAAATCAAGTTAGTTACGTTACTGAAAATGGAAAAGAAATATTAACAAATTGCTCTATCACAATTCCAAAAGGATTAAAAATTGCTTTTGTTGGTGAAAGCGGTGCGGGAAAAACAACTTTTTTAAGAGCTCTAGCTGGATTAATCATTCCAACTCAAGGCAATATATCTATAAATCCAGATTTCTTATTAACTTCACAGACTCCTTATATTTTTAGAGGCACTGTTAAAGAAAATATTATTTATGCTGAACGATCTTTACCTGAACATATTGCAGAAGATAAAGCGAAAGATCTCATTATTGCTTTAATGCTAGCTTATTCAGAATCTGGATCAAAACTTATCCTAGATAAAAATTTAGGTTTTCTTGGTGATGGTCTTTCTGGAGGAGAAAAAGCGAGAATTGCACTTGCAAGAACTCTTTTTGCTTCACCAAAGTTAATTTTATTAGATGAACCAACAGCGAATTTAGATGCTCAATCTGCTGAGTTATTTTGGAAAGCAATTGATAATTGGAAGTCTAAAAACTCAGAACATACAGTTGTGGCCGTTTCACACGCTATACATGAAGTTAAAGATTTTGATCTTTGTTTTATTTTTGAAAATGGAAAAATAATAAATCAAGGTAATCCAAAGGAGATTTTATCGCATGCCTGAATCAATAGGGCAAAAAATCCGAAATCAATTAGACTTACCATTATATAAAAAAAACATTATTTTTTGGATAATTTCCCCATTATTAATTATATTATCAATTATAATTCATTTTTTTTCAAAAAAAAGAAGAGAAATTTCATACCCTAATAAAAATATTCTCAATATTAAAGAGAATTTAAATAATGATTATTTTCATATTATTTGTGTAGGCAATATAATAATTGGGGGAACTGGAAAATCGCCCGTAGTCCAAAAAATGGCACAAACTTTTTTATCTCAAGGATATATAGTTGCAATAGCTTCACGCGGAATTGGACAAAATATAAAAAATATTTATGTTAATAATTTATCTGATATTAATGACATTAATCATCTTTCCGATGAAAATAGAGAACATTTTGAAATTCTAAAGAAACATTCAAAAAAAGAAAGTATTTTTTATGTTTTACAAAACAAAAGAAGATTATTATCTCTTGAATTCCTAATAAATGAAATAAAAACGAAAAACACACTACATAATTTAAAATGCGTAGTAATTCTAGATGATGGTCTTCAACATTTTGAATGCCCTAGAGATATAAATATATGCTTGTGGTCAACGGATATACTTCAAAATAGTCCTTATTTTTGTATGCCTATTGGCCCTTTTCGCGAAGGTTATGGAAAAAAATCATTCCAAAATTTATTATTAAGTTTTAATTATAGATTTTGGTCAAGAACAAGCATTATAAATATTGAAATTTACAAACAAAAAATAAAAGAGTGCTTAAATAAATTTAGTCTTGAATTAAGCGATAAAGATATTATTATAACATATTTAAACTCTTATTTTATGTTAGAAATAAAAAATAATTCAATTCATATTGGCAAAGAAGTTTCTATTCCTGAATTAAATCTAATTTTTGAATCACAAAAATCAATAGGATTTATTGCAGGAATCGCAAATCCAAATAAACTATTTCTTGATTTAAAAAATACTTTTAAAGTAAATAAATTAAACTCAATTTTTTTAGACGATCATGGAAAATTAACAAAAAAAGCAATAGAATTAATAAACACTTCAGACTCAATTATTTTCACATTAAAAGATTTTTTTAGATGGTGTCAACAACCTGTATTTTTAAATATGATAAAAAATAAAAATATAATATTATGCTCAATTGAAGTTTCATTTAGAGGATTAGATAACGAAGAAATTGATATAATAAAAAAAATAACTTCTGATTAAAAGGCAAATTTAAAATGTTTAGACAAAATGTAGCCGCTCTTATAAAATTTAAAGATAAATATGTTGCATGCTTTCGCTCTGATCATAGCACTTGGCAAAATGTTCAAGGTGGAATTGAAGATTCAGATAAATCTCCATTAAAAGCTATAATTAGAGAAACCAAAGAAGAGCTAGGACTAGAAGAAAATGATTTTAAAATAATTTATCAATCAAAATACTGGCGTCGTTATTTTTTTCCCAAAGAAATATTAAAAAAGGAAAGATTTAAAGGGAATATAGGACAAGAACAACTATGGTTTTTAATTGAATTAAAAAATTTCAACTCAATTAATTTAGAGAAATCAGTAGGTGAGTTTCAAAAAGTTGATCTTTTTGATATAGAAAGATTTTTAGAAACATATTCAAAATGGAAAAAACCTGGATTTTATGATTTTTGCAGAGAACTTGGAGTGATTAAATATTGACATTCATACATTTTAAAGTTTTCTTAAGAAGATATAATTAAAGTATTATTTTTTATTTATTTTTTCATAAAAGGAACATTTAAAATGAAATTATGCTTATTTATTTTAAGCATATTATTATCAAATCTGGCATTTTGTTCGTCAAATGATGAATTAAAAATAGTTACAGAAAACACACCTCCTTATATTTATTTAAATACATCAGGAAATCCAGACGGATTACTTGCTGAAAGAGTAAACAAAATTTTATCTGTACTAAAACTAAAAAATAAAATTCAAATCCTACCTTGGGAAACTGCTTATAATAATGCATTAAATTATAAAAATACAATGATATTTCCACTAGCTAAAAACAAAGAAAGAGATAAGCTGTTTAAATATTGTGGAGTTATTATTAATGTAAGAACATATTTTTATAAATTAAAATCAAGAAATGATATTATAATTAATTCATTAAATGATGCAAAAAAATTCAGAATTGGTGTTGTAAAAGAAGATATTAAATATAAATTTTTAGCTGAAAAAGGTTTTATTAACTTTGAGATTGCAGCATCAACTGATCTAAATATTTTAAAATTTATTGGAAAAAGAGAAGACTTAATTGTAGGAAGTGAATTAAGTCTTCAAGAGCAGTTAAAAAAAATTAATATATCTTATGATATTGTTGAAAAAGTTTTTGAATTAAAAGAGCTTGATGGTAGAAGGTATCTTGCTTTTAACAAAAATACTTCGGATGAAGTTGTAAATAAATTTAAAAAGGCGACTAAATTAGTTTATGACTATGATAAGGAATTATAATTAAAAAAATCTATAATAATGTTTCAATCCTAATTAAAAAGTCTTTTAGAATATTTCCGGTTGCTCCCCAAATATCTATGTCGCCAACATTTTTTATATTCATTGGAAAATGCCAAACACGTCTCTTTAATTGCATAATACTTCGCTCTTCACTCCAGCTATTAATATTTAATAATTCTTGAATTGAAAGAGGAACAATAAAACTAACTTCATCTTCATTACATCTCAAATTTTTATCATCTATAAATAAAGAGCAAAACGGAACTATATGATAGCCTGAACGCGCAAATGAATCATTTAATTTAATAGTAGATAAAATTTTAGAAGGTTCAAGGGCGATTTCTTCGTTCGCCTCTCTTAATGCAGTTTGTTGTGGACTTTCACCATGATCAATACGGCCACCTGGAAAAGAGACCTCACCTGCATGCTCTTTTAAATGCCCTGATCGGATCGTAAAAATTAGTTTCCAATTTAATATATTTAAAATTTTATTTTCAAAATCAATCCTTGGACATAAAACGGGTATTAATATTGCTGAACGTCTTGATAAATCAGGAACATCTTCATATAATCCATTAATATGTTCAATTTTTTTAAAAATTTTAAGTATATTATTTGGCATTAATTACGTTCTTTAGCTCTCATGTATAATTCAGAACTTTCTTTAATTCTTCTACCACGACGATACTCTTTCTGACTGGGATCTGCAATAACAAATGCAGATTCTAAATCCCCATTACTTGTACATAATAAAATTTTATTTAAACCATTTTCATGTTCAGACATTTCTAAAAATTCGGCATTCTCACCAGAAACTAAATTATTTGCAAAATAATTTAGTTGCGCTTTATTTCCTTTAACATCAATACTAAATTCATCACTAACACATCTGGCAAAATATTTCTCTGCAGAACGCACTTTATTTTTTTGTAAAAATAAATAAGAAAAATTTAATTCATAGTGATCTACTTTTGAAAATTTATCAATTAATGAAAGAGTTTTAGGTGGATTCCAAGCATGTCTAAACCAACACCAATCTTTCCTTGTTGATTTAAAAGATAAAGGACATGATTTTTTATGCGCACATGGGGAAATAATTTCGCAATTTTCTGCCGTTTCAATAAATTCATCTCTTAGTCCACCAAGTGCTTTGGAATGAAGTTCTTGGCCAGGTTCCATAATTAAAACAACACCACCCTCTTCTGTTTTTGAATAAAGGGTATTTAATGTTTTCAGGCGATGTTTTTCTGGGATTTCATTAAAAATATTAATACAAAGAACAATATGAGCTTGTTTTGTTATTTTTTCAGCTGAAGTCAATCTTTCTATAACAATTTGCGTATCTGGAAAAGTAGAGTTTTTAATAAATTTAGAACCAAACTCTACAATTTTTTCAGAGCGATCAATTGCATAAATAAATAGTTTTTTTGGAGCTACTAAATTTGGATTTTTAGAAAATATATATTCTAATAATGAGATAATTCCAACCGATCCACTTAATGGTCCACAACCAAAATCTGCTATAATTATTTCTTCTTTTTCAATAGAAAATAAACTTTCAATCGCAAAAATATTTTCATCTTTTACTAAAGTCGAAAAAACTCTTTCAATATTTGGTAATAAAAATGAAGAAACATAGGATTGAAGACCTATTGCGGACTCCATATAATGCTTATCAAGTTTGTCTCTATCCTGATTAAAATGACTCCATAGTCTTTGAACATGCGAAGCAAGGCTTTGGGCAGCTCCTTTTTTTTCTTGACCATCTTTTGAGTATATGCCCAAATAATTTTCCCATTCATCCATATATTTAGATAAATTTAAAAAATATTTACCTTCAACTTCGTAAAAATTCCTCATTCTATACTTATTCCTTTTGTCTATTTGCTTTTAAAAAAATGACATATTTCCTTACAGCAATATTATGATCTTTTAGATTTTGACTAAAAATATGAGTCCCATCACCTTTGGCTACAAAATAAAGATCTTTTGATATTGGATTTAATGTGGCTTTCAAGCTTGCAATCCCAGGGCTCGCAATGGGCCCTGGCGGTAACCCATAATTTGTATATGTATTATAAGGTGTAGGTGTTAGCAAATCTCTTTTTGTAATAGTTCCTTTATATTTGTTCCATATTCCATAAATTACGGTTGGATCAGCCTGCAGCTTCATTTTAATTTTAAGTCTATTCCAGTAAACTCCTGCCACTCTTTCTCTTTCAGAAGAAACAGCAGTTTCTTTTTCGACAATAGAGGACAAAGTTATATATTCTAAAGGGGTTAGACCTAGTTCTTTTGCTTTCTGAAGCATTTCTGATGTTACATTCTTTTTAAATTCAGAAAGAATGGATTTTATTACAGATCTTGGAGATAAATTGGGATCAAATACGTATGTTTCAGGAAATATAAAACCTTCCAAATTTACTGCATTTATTTTAAGTCCTAAAAAAGGGATAAATTCTTTTGAATTTATTATTTCCAGCCAATTTTCTTTTTTTGTTTTAGGAAAATCTTGAGCTAATTTTTCAGAAATTTGATAAATATTTAGCCCTTCTGGAATTGTTACTTTTATTGTAACAATATCCCCTTTTACAAGTTTATTTAGGATTTCTTCTGGAGATACATCCTTATTAAATCGATATGTTCCAATTTTTAAATTTCCGGTTAAGTGCATTATTTTTGCATAATCAATAAAAATCTTTGGATATCTTAAAACATTTAATTTTTCTAAATCATACGCAACCCTCATAAATGTAGAGCCTTCCTGTAAATGATAATCTACAGTTTCTAAATTTAAAGGGTTCGGACTTTTAAACCAATAAAAAATATATCCAACAAAACCAACAAATAGAAAGAAAGATAATAAAAATAATTTTTTTAGCATATTATATGTTCCACATCTTTTTTGCTATTGATTTTCTAATATTATTTATATTTGGAGCTATTCTAACAACACTTGAATCCCATATTTTATTTGAAATTCCATAATATTCATTTAAAATATCATTTAACTCTATTTTATTTATTTCCTTTATTTCATCATTTATAGCTCTAAAATATTTATTATTTTTATTAATAAAATCGGAATAAATAAATATCCGAGGACATTTTTCTACTCCATATTTTCTTCTTTGTGATACTCTATTTGTTAATAATGCATGGTATTTTGAATTATGTTTTTTCTCATTTGTTTGGAACCAAAAAGAAGTTCCAGTATATCCTAAATGACCGTAAACTTTAGATCGATTTTCTGGCCAATTTTTTAACCCAGCAGTTGATTCTTTCGAACTTGGAGTATCTAATCCAAATACAAATCTAACATTTGCATTACTCTCATAGTTAACTTCATCTAAAAATTTGCTTTGCGAAGAAATAATTTCTTTAGTAGCTTTGGTAACATCAATAATATTACCAAAAAAACCTGAATGCCCTGATACTAAATTATTATTTTCACTCATTGAGGAAAGTATATTTGAATTTGTGTCATTTACAAAACCAAAATTTAATTCTTTTAGTTTATCAATATTAATATCATCATTATAATATGAAATATATGGATAATAAGGAATACTATTTTTTGATTTTTGAGGAGATAAACTTGAATGAAAAAAATTTGATTCTAATTTATCATTTATTAAATCTACAATTTGTATCCAGTTTTTATCTCTCATAAAAAAAGATTCTATTAGTCTTGATAATATATAATAATTAACATCAGAATAAATATATTTCCCAAAGTCATCATTATTAAAAGATTTAATACAACTTGAATTTAAATTACGTTTAAAATTATGTAAGTAATTTTTATCATTTATATCTAAATTTGTATGATAAATATTTGGATCTGTATGATGGGATGTAGAAAATTGAAACCATTTAGCACTCCCCATCCAAAACCAATTTTTAGCTCCAGAGTAATGAGAAAGAAAAGAGTTTAAACAAAAATTATTTTTACTATTTAAAATATATTGAAATAATTTTTCATTTTCTTCTAAAATATTTTTATTTAAAAACAAATCATTTATTGGCGTATTTATTATTTTTATAAAATCTTGTTTAAATAATTCTCTTAAATAAAAATTTAAAAAAAAGGGTTTGGTAAGACTTGATAAATCAAAAGTCGGATGATAAGAGAAATCAATATTTTCTGAATTTTTTTTAATATTTAATTGACATTCATCTGCCCAAAACGCAGATAGTGCAGCTTCATTATTTGATAATGACCATGATGTAAATATTCCTTTTTGCGCTTCGATTTCAAGTTCTTCAAGAGATTCCAAAAATATTTTTGGAATATGCGTTTGTAAGCATTTTTGTATTGCTAAAATCATGATATGAGTACCCCTGCCTTGGATGTCCAAGGCATTAAAATTATCTCTAATAGGGTGCACTATGGATCACACGAAAGTAAAGCCTCGCTGTCCTTTTTTGATGCCAAAAAACGAGCTAACTCAAAACGATTTCATACATTTTTGCACATCAAAGCTTGGAGTTACACCAAACCGCATCCTAAAAGATATTCTACAATGGCTTGAAGAAGATCATGGTTCTGGAGACCCTACTTTATTTGCCGCTATGGACAAAAACCAAACTGCAGAGTTTTATATTGTAGCAAAACAAGATTTTATTCTTTCTGGTTTACACATGATGCAAGAAACATTTTATCAAGCATCAGGAGGAACGATTAAACTCTATTCAGACTGCAATGATGGTGATTTCATTAAAAAAGGCTCCGTTGTTCTTGGTGGCACTGGCAGTGCAAGTTGCATTTTACTAGCAGAACGTGTTGCTTTAAATTTATGCTCAAAAATAAGCGGTATTACTTCTAAAACAAAAACAATTCTGCAAGAAATTCGTAAATATTCAAGTAATATATCTCTATTAGAGACAAGAAAAACAACTCCTGGTTTAAGAATTTATGAGAAATATGCCACTCGAATTGCTGGAGCTCGAAATCATAGACATGGCCTTGATACGGGAGCTATGTTGAAAGAAAATCATTTAAGAGCAATTGGTTCAATTGAAGAATCTCTCGATAATTTATCAAAAAATATACCAATATTAACTAAAATTGAAATTGAAGTTACAAATTTAACTGAATTTAGAGCTGCTTTGAAAAAAGGAGCTGATGTTATCATGCTTGATAATTTTTCTGAAAAAGATGTCCTACTTGCAATTAAAGAAAAAAATAAACTTAATCAAAATATTAAAATTGAACTTAGTGGAAATTTAGATGAAAAAAATATTGAAGAAATATCAAAACTAGGTGTCGATTTTCTCAGCATGGGAGCTTTAATTCATAAAGCTATTTGGGTTGATATGAGTTTACAACTCTATTTACCTCATTAATTAATGGAACTACAATGACTAAAAATGATTTTTATACAATTTACACAGAACAGACCCCATCAACTATGGATCTTGCCAAGCATTACGCTCAAAATAATCCTCATAAAGGAAACATTTTAGCAATCATGACCAGCAGGCAAACTCTTGGCAGAGGTCGAGGTGGTTCTCAATGGAAACAAGCTGACATTAAAGAAAATAACTCTTTAAATGAAACATCTGAATTATTTTATTTTAACAATATTAACGATGCTGTATTAAAACAAAATGAATTTTTACCCGTTACTTTAGTTATTCCTAGTGAAAGAATTAAAGTTCCCTTCGAATGGGTGACTTCTTTAATAGGCTGTGCTATTCATGACTCACTAGCTGCTACTGAAAGCTTTATTAAATCCATGATTCACAGCATTCCATTTAATGAAGATAAAATGATATGTATTAAATGGCCTAATGATATTATTTACTTTCCTAAAAAACCAATTAATAAAGATATTTTAGAATATAAAAAAATCTGCGGTATATTGTGCGAAACAAATGCTATTGGAAATAAAATTGGAGATTTTTTTATTGGTATTGGCTTAAATTTTTTTAGTCACCCCCAATTAGATAAATCAATATCATTTTGGGAAAGTTTATTCGTAAATGACAATAAGTCAGTCAAAAGAGAAATTAATAAATATCATAAATCAGATGAATTTAGATCTGCAATATTAAACAAATTTTGCGAAACATTAAAAATTGAAATTATTGATTATATTTGCTCTCCACGTAATACAGAGCAATTAAAATCTTTAGTATTAGAAAGATCGTTACCAAAAGGCACTATTTTATCTGTAGATAAAGGAACGAGGCAAGGAGAGTTTATAGGGATTGATAATAATGCTGGATTATTATTAAGCGGTAGTTCAAAACCAGTTGTATCTGGCGATATTTCATTAAAAGAAACTACAGTCAATAAAAAAACAGAAACAAATACAGAATCAATACAAAAAGGAACACCCATTCTTGCTATCGATTTTGGAAACACAACAATTCATATTGGATATCAATCTTCTCATTTAAAAAAATATCATATTAATATTCCATATGATATTTTGCTTAAAAATGAGCAAATTAAAATTAGAGAATTTTTTAAAACAATATTAGAAGGTTTTATTTTAGATCGAAAACTAAAAATTGATTTAGTTTACACCTCAGTTAATACCCCTGAAAAAACAAAAAATTCATTAGGAATAATTAAAGATTACTTAACAAGCCTATTTCCGGAAATTTCTTTTAATGAAGTAAAAATTACCGAAAAAGAAATTTTTAATTGCATGGATATTACAGGAGATTTTGAAGTAAGTCGCTTAGGAGCTGATAGAGCGCTTAAATTTTTATTTGCATTTCAACAAGCTAAAAAATTAAAAGAAAATATAATTACTTTTTCATTTGGTACAGCAGTAACTTGCGAAGGGGTTTCAGGGTCTTTATCCATTTTAGAGAATTTTATTTTTCCTGGTGTGCAAATGGCATTTAATGCAATTCATCATTACACAGCCTTAGTTCCTTTATTCCAAGCTAATTCAGAAATGTTTACTCCAAAAGATAAAAATTGGAATCAAGAAATTTATGTTCAAAGAGGTGTATTTTTATCAACAGCATCAAGCGTTATTACATCTATAAAAATGCATTCTCCTTGTAAATGTTACTTTAGCGGCGGCAATGCGGAAGCTATATTAAATATAATAAACATGATAGATCCAAATCATAATTTAGGAATTGAAATACTCCCAAGCATTGAAACAGATATGATCATTCAATATAAAGATCAATTGCTAAAAAAACAAATTAATGAAGCAAAAGAAGAAAAATCAAAAATAAATAATAATATAAAAAAAATGAAAAATTTGATTGAAGAAAAATCAAATCAGACTCAACCAAAATCAACTCCTGTAATTAATGAAGATGAAATTGGCGAAGTTATGAAAACAATGCTAAAAGCACGAGCGCCAAAATCTATCGAAAGAAATAAAGAACCTAAAAAAGAAGATTTTAGAAAAATTGGAACCCATTTAGAAAATTTAGAAAATGAAGAAAGAATTGATGCTTATATGGCAAATAAGTTTCAATTTCATAATAGAGAAACATGGCGTGAAAGAATTTCAAATGGTGAAGTTTTAATTGAACATGGCGCAAATCGAAAAGAACGTGAAAAAATTCATTTAAATAAAATAAAACCTACCTACAAATTAAAAAATTATGACCAAATATGGCTTTTTCATCCACCAGAATATGAACCTGATGTAATTGAAAAAATGGACATTATTTTTGATGATGGAGATTTATGTATATTCTCTAAACCTCCAAATATGGTAATTCATGCTGCTGGTATTTATGGAAAAAATACATTCGTTAATATTTCTGCAAAAATGGGTTATGCAGACTGCTCAGCCGTGCATCGAATTGATCGTGAAACAAGCGGAATTTTAGCTTGTGCTAGAAAATCAGAAACTAGAAATATTATTTCAGAAGCTTTTAGACAAGGTAACATTGAAAAATTATATATTGCAGTTACCAAAGGAAAAAGCCAATTACCTGAAAATTTTAGAGTTACATTACCCATTGGAGAACCAGAAAATTCTTTAATTCGACTTAAACTCTGGGTTAATGGTAATTTACCACAACAAGCCGAAACTTGGTTTTCAAAGCTAGCAACTTACGAAGACTATACAATGTTTGCTTGTTTGCCTCAAACAGGCAGAACAAATCAAATTAGAATTCATTTAGCAGCAATAGGGCATTGGATTGTTGGTGATAAAATGTATCATGAAGATGAACAAGTTTTTATTCAGTTTTATGAAAATGGTTATACCGATTGGGTTCATGAACAAACTCTTTTTCCTAGACATATGCTACATAATGCAGGAATAATGGGTTCAAATATAAAATTAACATCGCTTTCAGATAATCCTATAGTTTGCGAACTTTATTCAGATATGATGAATTCTGAAATTGTTAAAAACTTACTTAAAAATTCATCAATTCCATTAGATCCAATTCAACAAAGAGAATATATTAAAAATATATTTTTAAAACTTCATAAAATCAATTTTAATGAATTTCCTGATATTTCCCTAGGAGAAAAAAAATGAGTAAATTAAGTAATAACTTTGATACTATTTGTGTTCATGCAGGAGTTGAGCCAGAATCTGTAACAGGCGCAATTATGACTCCTATTTTTCAAACATCTACATATGTTCAAGATAGCCCTGGTAATCCAAAAATTTACGATTATTCTAGATCTGGAAATCCGACAAGAACTGCTCTTGAGAATTCATTAGCCGCATTGGAAAAAACAAAACATGCTGTTTCATTTTCATCTGGTTTAGCCGCAGTTAGTGCTATTGCTCAATTACTAAATCCAGGTGATCATGTTCTTGTTTGTGATGATGTTTATGGCGGTACTGGTAGATTATTTAGAAAAATATTTGCAAAGTATAATATTGATTTTGAGTTTATTGATATGACAATTACAAATAATCTTGAAAGTTATTTTAAAAAAAATACAAAGCTTGTTTGGATTGAAACACCTACAAATCCTCTTTTAAAATTAATAGACATCGAATATATTTCAAAACTATCAAAAAAATTTAATGCAATTTCTGTTGTAGATAATACGTTTTCTTCACCTATTTTTCAAACTCCAATTGAATTAGGTGCTGATATTGTTTTACATAGTACAACAAAATACATTGGTGGCCATAGCGATTTAGTTGGTGGCTGCTTAATGCTTAATGATAATTCTCTTGCAGAACAACTTAAATTTATTCAATTTGCAGGAGGAAGTGTAAACGCCCCTATTGAAGCCTTTTTACTATTAAGAAGTATAAAAACACTTTCTTTAAGAATGAAAAAGCATAATGAAAATGCTTTATTTATTGCAAAAGAAATTCAAAAACTAAAAATATTTTCCGAAGTTATTTTCCCTGGGCTTGAGGATCACCCTCAATATAGTCTAGCTAAAAAACAAATGAGAGGTTTTTCAGGCATGATTTCAGCAAGAATAAATGGAGATTATGATAAATTAAAAACATTTGTTTCTAGACTAAAATATTTTTCACTTGCGGAAAGTCTTGGAGGTGTAGAATCTTTAATAAATCACCCTGAAACAATGACTCACGCTAGCGTTCCTTTAGAACATAGAAAAAAACTAGGAATAACATCTGATTTGTTAAGATTTTCAGTTGGCATAGAAGATGCACAAGATCTTTTAGAAGATATAAAATCTGCAGCTAATTTTTGACATAGGCATACAAAGCTAAATTAAATATTAAAATACTTCCGATAATTTAAAAGGAGGTATTTTTTATTATGGCTATTCCTGCAAATAAAAAGAAATTAAGAACAAATAATGAACTAGAACTTATTAAACTTGTGTTAGATGAAGATAAAGATTTAAAAAAAAAGGTAATTAAATTTATTCAAAAAAGCCTTGGAAAAACAAGTTCTGCAACAGCAAAGAAAAAAAAGAATGATTGAAATTTTTTAGTTTAATATTAATCACAGATAGTTTCTTTTTCAATCTTATAAATAAATCATGCGTAAATTTTATTTTAAAAATTATAGATAAATACAAATATTAAAGCTATGATAGCAGGAAAAGACTGAATATAAATTATTTTTTTTGAAAAAGTTACTGCACCAAATACACCTGCAATAATTACACAAACTAAAAAAAATACTTTAAAATAATATCCAATAAGAATATGTGAAGAAAAAACTCCATATAAGAGCCCAGCAGCTAAAAAACCATTGTATAGCCCTTGATTCATGGCAAGTACTTTTGTTTCTTTTGCTTTTTGAAGAGACTGTCTAAATATTTTTAGACCTATTGGTTTTGTCCACAAAAACATTTCTAAAATTAAAAAAGAAAAATGTAAAAATGAAATAAATAGCACTAATATATTTGATAGTAAAATCATATTTTTCCTTATTTCTTTGATAAAATAATATTAAATAATTTATTTTAATAATAAAAAAAAAAAAACAAAATATTTCAATTAAAAATATAACAACTATTTTTTAATTTTACAATTGAATTTTAAAATTCCTATTTCAAAAATATTCATTATTAACTTTAATATTTTATTTAGCTAAATAAATTGCATTTCTTATAGAATTTTCTTCTGAATACACGGAATATAACAATTGCAATAAACCGTCAGAGTACTTAAGCATTATTTTTAATCTAAACCTTCTTTTTAATAATAGAGGCTGATCCTTCATTAAATTTTCTAATAGTTTCTGTAGATTCAATTTTATATTATTTAAAATTTGTATTTTAGTGTCAGCATGATATAAGGGTATCATTTTATAATCATCTAATGATTTATTTATTATATTTAATTCATTTAATACCTTATCAACTTTAGACAATTTCATTTTATCACATATACTTTTAAATTCTTTTGAAGATAAAAGTCTATTTCTTTCTAATAAAGACTTAATTTCGTTATCATTAAAACTTTTTTTAAATTTATCATTTTCTTTTAATTCACTTAAAAAACGATTTCTGTTTAAATAAGTCTTCATATAATCAATAGATTCTCTTAATGAAAAATTAAAAGATGTTTCTGAATTTTTATAATATATTTCTTCAATATTAATTAAACTAAAATTGTTGACAAGTTCATTTAAAATAGATCTTACAGCTGAAATTTCAAGAACTTTATAAAACTCAATCATAGTATGACCTCCTTCTAAATAAAGAAGAAGTGAAGTTATAAGTCTAAAAAATTTTATAAAGAAGTCATTATTTTTAAAATCATTTTCATAATCTTTCAATATTAAATAACTATCTTGACTTTTATAAGTTGCAATATCATCAATCGAAAAAAGCTTTTCTTTAGTTAAAGTAGCGGCATATAATCTTAATATAGCTAATGTTGTACCAGATAAAGAGTTAGAAAAAATGTGAACGCCAGAATCTGCAATAACTTTAGGAAAAGTATTATCTTCAATTATTGGTGCATAAAGATCGGGACATCTGTCTGAAATACTGCCCAAATTATCTATTAAAACTCTGTTTCCATTATCATCAATAAACCCCTCAGAATATTTATCAAAATAAGGAGTAGGATCTTTTGATCGCACTAAACCAGTTTTATTTGAAAAAGAAAACTCTTTTGATTGCTTTTCGTCAGAAAACATTGATTTTTTACTTCGATAACTTTCAGCAAATTCATTTTTACCATAGCAATTTAAAATTCTTCTACAAATAAAATCACGCGATTTTTCATAATTTAATGCAAACCAAACAAAATCTAGCAATTTATCTATTTTCTTTTGTTCATCTTGAGAAAATTTTGCTTTTGAATGAATTATTGTTTTATCTTTTCCCTCTTTTTTTGAATTTGTTTCACTTAAAATTGTTGCAAAATTATTTTCATTTTCTTTTTTTAATTTATCTTTAAAATCTTCAAATGCCTGAAAAAATTTATCCAGTTTATTAGAAAAAAACCCATCATTAAATAAATTTTTAACATTGTGATATCCCAAAATTGTCTCAAAATAATTCCTAACAGGATCTTTTAAATTTTTATTTAAATCAATTGCAATTGTACTATTTTCATATTTTTTTACGTTATTTAAATCACTTTTTATAGAATCAAAACTAAAAGCTGAATATGGGAAACCATATAAAATAAGTCTTTTATAGGATTCTTCTTTTTGACTATCTTCTAAATTTAAAGGCCTTTTATCATTTTAGTTAGATAATAAAATTAATATAGCTTGAAAATTAGTAATATCATTATACATAATAAATCTTCTTTTAGATAATGGTTAGCAAATATTTGATTTTATTTTTATTAAAATATTAATTATTTTTTATAAATTGAATATTAATTATTCAATTTATATTCAATTTATATAGAAACAAAATTTATGTCAATGTCTGAATTGTTTATATTATTTTATATTATAAAACTTTGTGAAGTTAATTAAATTTTTCTTGTTTATTTAATAATATTTTATATAATTTTATTTTATATAAAATTTATATAAAATATTTTATAAATTCATATATATAAATTTTATAAATTTCAAAATGTTCTTTGATTTTTTATTGATACATGATAACTTATCAGAATAAATAAAAATATTTATTTCCTCAATAATTTCATATTAAAGATTTTTTACACCTGATATTATTAAAATATTTTTCTAAATAGCAGCTACAACACAGGTATCTTCTCCTATCCAAAAAATAAGATCTGCTATACAAAAGCGAGATCTAATAAATGGAGAAAATCTTAAAGCCCATCTGAATTCAAGGGCTGAAGTAGGTGGATTTGTTATTTCTGGGTAAGTAGGTAATTTTGCATTCTCTAATAATTTTTGCATTTCGTAAGAACGAATTGTTATATTTGATAGATGTTTTTTTATTTGTGGTAATTCGTTTAAAAAGGAATCAAAATTTTCTCTTGCCTTATTCCACTTTTCACTTTTAATCATGTAATCCTGAATAAATAATTTTTTTACCTCTAATAATTTACTTTGATCTATTGAGTTTATATTATTTTGATTTCCATAATATGGCGCAGAATTTAAAAACTGATTTATTAGTTTTTCTGTTTCTTTTTCATTCATTGATCTAAATTTTTTAATATCAAATTCAGTGTTTTCTAAAAACCAATCTATGCTCATAGCACTTGTCAATGAAGCTAATGCAACTTGCTCGCCATGTAAAACTAGAGTTCTATTTGAAGTTAATCTTAAAAAATCAAGTGCATGACTAATCACATGCTCATAGCCACTCAATGGAGTTGTTTCTCCACTTAATGACATAGCGATTCCAGCCATGGCAAGAGCTGATGCATGAATTTGTGTTGCATCATTTGTTAAAATATTTTGACCAATACTTTCCGACAAGTTTTTTAAGGGAGCAGAAAATACTTCCATTAAACGATATGCTAATTCATTATAAGTCTCTGTAATTTTCAATTTATAAGCTAAATACCAATCACCATATGCAACAAATCGCGCAAGAAGATCTCCGTAACCTGCACGAGATAAAGTAATAGGAGCCGCTTGCAATAAAGGCTCAATCCAAATTGTAGTATGAATTGTTTTTGAAATTCTTGTTCTTTTTGCACCTTCTATATCTAAAACAGAAAAAGAAGATGTAAAAGCGGTTACCGTCATAGCTGTTGGAATACTTATAAAGATTGAATCCGGAGCATTTAAATATAAAGAATGCTTCAAAAGGTCTGTAATTGTACCGCTTCCTAATGCAATATAAACTTTACATCTTTTATCATTTTTAATGAGATGATTCACATGATTTAAAAAATATTCGGAAGCATGTATATTATCAACATCCGTTTTACTTTCTAAAGATAAATTTTTATATATTACATTATATTTTTTACTTATTATTTTAATAACAACGTCCGAAATACTAATATTTGAATTTAATTCTGAACTTTTAAAATTGCCATCACATAAAATAAAAACGGAATCATCTTTAAGATTATTAGAAAAAAAATGACTTAATATCTCTTCCATTTTATTTTCAAATTCAAAATAATTTTTTGAATAAACTTGATTTGGCACATTTGATTCTGAATTTAAATTTATATTTTCATTCAATAAAGTATTTTTTAATAAATCAAAGCAATTCATATATTATTTACCCCAAAAAAAAACCTCGATATCTCGAGGCAATAATAAATTTAATGAAATTGCTCTCTATTTAGGATTTGAGATCACATTTTCATTTTTTGAATTTGCATTATTATGAACGCTATTTGCTGTGTTAACAATACGCATATTCTTTTCAGATGCCTGAGTATAATTTAAATTAATTGCCCAACGTGGTCCCATAATACCAATTACAATTGCAGCAAAAGCAGCAATAAAAGAAACCGCTTTCATTCCTGAATTTGTTTCTTCAGATTGATTGCTTTGCGCAGAGTACCGAGTAGCTGGCTTAAACCACATTTCAGCCATAATAGACAAATAATAGTATAATGAAAGACAGCTAAATAGAACTAAAATAATGGATAGACCAATAAATCCTTGATTTAGTGCAGATAGTAAAAGAAAAAATTTACCGAAAAATCCTGCAATAGGTGGAATACCAGCAAATCCAAAAAGAAACACACTTAATGTAACTGCTGCAAAAGGTTTTTTTGAACCTATTCCCGCTAACTCTTCTTTTAAAAGATCTTCACGATTTGAATCTTCTAACCATGAAATTACGGTAAATGCCCCCATACTTAATACAGCGTAAATAACAGCATATGACATTAAAGATTGTTTAGACTCTAAACTTGTTGGATCTGCAGCTAAAGACGCAAATGCTAAACAAAAGTAACCGGCATTTGCTACAGAAGAATAAGCTAAAATCCGCTTAATACTATTGTGAACAAGACCAAATAAAGATCCTACAGCAATAGAAACAGCCCCAAATATCCAGAAAACAATAATAAGACCAGTTTTTTCACCATCTCCAAAACTTACACTTAAAATTCTTAGAATAACAATAGCAACACTAAACTTAACTAAAGAAGCCATATAGCCCGTTAAGTGAGAGTTTGCACCTTGGTAAACATCGGGAGCCCAGGAATGAAAAGGGGCAATGGCAAGTTTGAAAGCAAGTCCTGAAAAAATGAGAAGAACGCCTGCTAATCCAAAAGGATTTGAAAAAGAAATATTTAACAACCTAAAGTCTGCAAAACGTAACGAACCAATACTTGCATAAATTAAAGCGGCACCCATTAATAACATAGCTGCTGCTGCGGCTCCTAAAATAAAATATTTAATAGAAGCTTCCATACCTTGAAGTGTTCTTCGTTGGTAACCAACAAGAACATAAAGTGAAATACTTGTTAATTCTAATCCAACAAAAAAACTTAAAAATTCTCCTGCGGCACACATTACCATGAGACCAGCAGATGAAAATAAAATTAGAGTAAGTAGCTCAGAACGTAATAATTGTTTACCAATTTTAGTCATTGATGATGCCATTAAAGTAAACAATGTTCCAATAGCAATTACAATAAAAGACATTCTCGAAATATCATCAATTAAAACACCACTTCCTAAAAAAGCTTTTGGTGTTGAAATTTTTGAAAAAATAGCAAAAACCGCTGCAGCAAAAGAAACAAATACAGCAACGTACCATGAAGGGTAACATGGTTTATCAGGGTCTGTTTTAAAAACACCTAATAGCATTGTTACCAAACCACCAACCAATAATAATAAAATAGGAAGAGATAAAAAATAAAACGATGCTGGAGGTAAAATATCGCTCCATAAACGAGTTTGAATCGCTGTTTTAATGGTCTCTTGGAGTTGAGTCATCATAAAGTCTGCTGACATCATTTCACTCCTTCATTTTGAACTGTTTGAAATTTATTAAGAGGTAAAAGAACACCATCTTGTGTATTGGCAAGTTCAGATAAATAAGCTGAGTTGCTAATTACACTTCTTTCAATATTTACAAGAGTTGGTTTTGTATGTTGAAGAATAGAAGATGAAGCAAAACCTAACACAAAAATCATTATAGATAATACAGTCAACTGAATTACTTCAAACTTATTTAAACCTGATAATTTTTGATTTTCTGGATCATCTAATGGACCAAATAATATTTTATAAGTAGCCCACAAGATATAAATAGCTCCAAAAACAACTCCTAAAGTAGCAACAGTGCCTACAATTGGATTTGCTTGAAATGAACCTATTAAAATTAACCATTCACCAATAAAACTTCCTGTACTTGGCAAAGCGACTGATCCCATTGCTGCAATAACAAAGAAAAAAGCAAACCAAGGTAACACTTTAGCAATTCCACCAAATTCATCTAAATTAAATGTTCCTCTTTTTTCATATAAAAAGTTAAATAAAATAAAGAGAGCGCCCGCAGTAATTGCGTGATTTAACATTTGATAAAGAGCGCCTTGAAAGCCTATTGTATTTAGAGAAAATATCCCTATCACAATAAAGCCTAAATGGCTCAATGATGAAAATGCCATAATTCTTCTAACATTCTTTTGTTGCCAAGCAATTAGTGCACCATAAATAATACCAATTACAGCTAATATCATAATAGGAGTTGCAAAATAAACTGCTGCTGCAGGAAATAAACAAACACTAAAACGAATTAATCCGTAAGTGGCAAGTTTTAAAATGACACCAGACATTAATGTATATGTTGCTGGAGCTTGTTCATATGTATCAGGGAGCCAAGTATAAAAAGGAAATATTGGAACTTTAATACCAAATGCTAAAGTAACTGCTAAAAACAGCCAGGATTGTGTTGTCAAAGGCAACGCTGCTGCTGTTTTATAGAGGTCAAGAATGTTTGAAGAATAAACACCATTATTTTCAATTGAATGGGTATAATATAAAAATATTAAAGCAACCAGCATTAATAAACTCCCTACAACACCGTAGATAAAAAGTTTAAGAGTTGCATATACACGATTTTTTCCGCCCCAAATTCCAATCATAAAATAAACTGGTATAAGTGTTAATTCCCAAAATACATAAAATAAAACAACATCTAACGAAACAAATACACCAATTATTCCTGATTGAAGCAAAAGAAACAAGGTTAAAAAACCTTTTACTTTTGTTTTAATAGAAGTGTAAACTGTCATCATTACAATAATTGAAAATACAGTGGATAAAAGAACAAGTATTAAATTTAATCCATCAACACCAACAACATATTTAATTCCAGTTGATTGCGGCAACCAATTTAAAACTTGAGAAAATTGGAACTGCGCCGAATTAGGAACAAAATATTTTATCAAATGCAATGACAACACGAATTCAATTACTGTTCCAACTAAAGCAATCTTTTTATGAAGGCGACAGTCAACTGATGAAGGTATTATTAAAATAATACCTGCTACAAATAATGGAAAAATTATGAGCAGTGATAAAATCCACTGCGAAACGCCATCGATCATTGTGTCCTCTCAACTGCTCAAAGAAATAGAATTAACCCAAAAATAAACACACTAATAAATATAAACTTGAGATAATTCCTTGCCATTCCTGATTGAGCATCGCTTGCAACGCTCGTTCCTGTATATAAGGTTTCAGGAATACCATTTACAACGCCCTCAATTATTATTTTATCTATAAAGCTGTAAAGGAATTTACCTACTTTTGCGAGTGGACGTATAAGAATTAGTTCATATAATTCATCAATTCTCCATTTATCACGAACTAAGCGATAAATAGGGCCAAATGCATTAGCAAATTTTTCACCACCATCTGGTCCATTTTTATAGACAGCAATTGCAAATAAAGCGCCTACAAATACGATTAAAACAGAAGCTCCCATTAATCCATATTCCATGGAATGACTTAAATGAGTTGCATGAATGCCGCTTGCGTTAATAATAGATTGCGCTTGACCTAATACGGGAGAAAGAAAGCTTGTAATAAAATCTGCTTTACCAGTAAAGACCTCTGGAATTGCAATAAGTCCACCAAAAATAGAAAGAACTGCTAGAATTATTAATGGAATTGTAATTACAAAATTTGTTTCGTGAATTTGATCGGGATGTTCTGCTCGACAAGCTCCAAAAAACACAAGCCAAGTTAAACGTAACATATAAAAAGCGGTAAAACCTGCTGTTACCCAACCAACTAACCATAATATTGGACTTCCAAAAGGCCCTGCCCAAGCAGCAGCTAAAATAGCATCTTTTGAGAAAAATCCAGAAAACCCAGGAAAACCAATTATTGCTAAAGTAGCAATTAAAAAAGTAACTGAAGTGATTGGCATTTTTTTAAAAAGTCCACCCATTTTTCGAATATCTTGTTCGTGATGAAGAGCGTGAATAACACTTCCTGCTCCCAAAAATAAACAAGCTTTAAAGAAAGCATGAGTAACAACATGAGATACACCGTATTGAAAAGCGCCAACACCACAAGCCATCACCATGTAACCAAGCTGGCTACAAGTAGAATAAGCAAGAACTTTTTTAATATCAGTTTGTGCAAATCCAATAGTTGCTGAAAAAATTGCGGTAGCTGCACCAACAATCGCAATTGTTGTCATTACGGTAGGACTTAAAACAAGAACGTAACTTAATCTATTCATTAAATAGATACCAGATGTTACCATAGTTGCCGCATGGATTAATGCAGAAACAGGGGTAGGTCCAGCCATCGCATCAGGCAGCCATGTATATAAAGGAATTTGTGCAGACTTTCCTGCAACTCCCAATAATAAACAAAGTCCAATTAATGTTATTTCAACAGAATTTTCTGCTAAAAAAGTTTGTGGAGATGCTGCAATAATAGCTGCTAACTCTGCATAATTGATCGTTTTAAATAACATATAGCAAAGAAACATAGCAATTAAAAAGCCCGCATCACCAACGCGATTTGCTATAAATGCTTTTATTGCTGCCATTGAGTTGGCTTTATCTTCATACCAGTAACCAATTAGTAAATAAGAACAGACACCAACGCCTTCCCAACCCAAAAAGGTAACAAGCATATTAGAGCCTAATACCAACAATAGCATAGAAAATATAAATAAATTTAAGTAAACAAAAAATCGGTATGGACGTTTTTCATGGTGCATGTACTCGCCAGAATACATATGAATTAATGAACCAACGCCAGTTATCACAAGAAGAAATATTCCAGAAAGTCTATCTACAGTTAAACCAAATGAAATATTAAATTCTTTTCCATTCACTAAAGGAACTGATACCCAATTAAATAAATCAACTGTTAATGTATTTCCTTGGATAACAGGACCCATAAATAGCATTACTGAAAATATAAAGGGAAGCGCTACAACAAATGTAGCGACCATACAAACGATTCCAACATTAGCCGCTCTTAATGCAAAAGCATTAATAAGAGCACCAACTAAAGGTAATAAAACGATTAAAGTAAGTAATGTTTGTTCTTGCATCTTTATCCTCTCAGTATTCTGAGGTCGTCAATTTCAACACTTGACTTCGCACGGTATAAAGAAATAATAAGTGCAAGTCCTATTCCCGCTTCACAAGCAGCTACAGCCATTACAAAAAACATAATTACTTGGCCATCTATTGTATTTGTCATGCTGCTTGCACTAATAAATGCTAAATTTGCTGCATTTAACATAACCTCAACACTTAGCATCATAAATATTAAATTTTTTCTGAACATGACTCCAAATAAGCCAGTAATAAATAATAATAATGAAAAATAAATACCGAGTTCAGGCAGACTTGGCATCACTCACCTTCGCTTTCTTTGCTATGACAATTGCGCCAACTATAGCTACTAAAATTAAAAAACTAATTAATTCAAACGCCCATAAATAATCTGTAAACATTAATGCAGAAACATTTTTCACATTTTCGTTCATGGATGCAGGATAATATGGAGGACGTGCATTAATTAAAGAATTTGAATTTAAATTAGATATTAAATAGCCTTGTCCTACTTTTGTGCCAAGAAATAAAGCAACAATAAATCCTAAAGCAGTTAATAATAATTCACCTATTGTTATTCTACCGTATCTAAGTTCTTCAGGAGGTAAATTAAGAAGCATAATAACAAAGACAAATACAACCATAATAGCGCCAGCATACACAATAATCTGTGCGACTGCTGAAAAATGAGCGCCTAGCAATCCGTACATTCCAGCAATTAACATCATAACAACGATTAATAACATTGCAGAGGTAACGGGCCATTTTCTAGTTATCATTAAGGCAGATAAAAATACTGCCATGACACCCATAATTAAAAATGATATTTGAGTAATCATAAAAAATTCCCTTTGCTCTATTAATGAAATTTAACAATCGCTGTAACAATTGCTGTAATAATAAGGTTAATAAGTGCAATTGGAAGAAGGTATATCCAACCTAATTTCATGAGTTGATCATAGCGAAAACGAGGAATAGTAAATCTAACTTGAACAAATATCCACATTAACAAAATTACTTTTGTTAATAATACGATAATACCAAGTGGTAATAAAATCCATCTTGCTAAAACTTCACCAACTTGAGGATTTAATATTTCAAGTAGATAATGTTGAGAAAGCCATGGTAACTCATATCCACCAAAAAATAAGGAAACAGTTAATACACACATTACAAACATCATTGAATATTCGCCAAGAAAAAATAAAGACCAGCGCATTGCTCCATATTCTGTTAAGAAACCAGCAACAAGCTCTCCTTCACTTTCAGCTAAGTCAAATGGGAGACGATTTGTTTCAGCGAATATAGTAACAATAAAAACAAAAAATGAAATGGGGGCATGAATGAATCCCCAATTTGGCAAAAATCCCCAAAGTATTTCAGATTGCTTTGTAATCATTGTTTGTAAATCTAAAGTACCCCAAATAAATACAAGAGGTATAATACTCAATCCCATAGCAACTTCATAACTTACCATTTGCGCAGATGCACGAAGTCCACCTAATAAAGAATATTTATTATTTGAAGACCATCCAGCTAAAGTAACGCCATATACAGCTAATGATGAAAGAGCAAAAATAAGAAGAAAACCTGAATTTAAATTTACAGCTTGTAGATTTATAATTTGGTTATTTACAACAACGTGACTTCCCCATGGAATCGCAACAGTAACAGCTAATCCTGTTGCTACAGGAACAACGGGCGCAAGAACATAAAATGCTTTGTGAACATAAGGTGGTACAAAATCTTCTTTAAATAAAAGTTTTATTGCATCTGCAATGGGTTGTCCTAAACCTAATAAGCGGAATTGAAAAAATCCGACACGATTTGGGCCCAATCGCCTTTGAATAATTGCGCATTGACGGCGCTCAACCCAACTCATTATAGGAGCAACTTGAGCACCAACTGCTATGCCAAGAAGCATAAGAAGAATAGTACTGATAATTTGAGTAAAACTAATTTCTATCATTCCCAATCTCCTTAATCCCAGCGAAGTGCGCCGCGTTTAAGCACATAAATATAGCCAATTGATAAAGTTGCGATAAAAATACCAACTTCAACAATTCCAAACCAACCTAAATAATCAAACGCAGTTGACCAAAGGTACATAAATATTGTTTCAATATCAAAAAGAATAAATAATATCGCTGTTAAATAAAATTTGATTGAAAAGCGGTTTTCAGCAGAACTTGTAACCGGCAAACCACATTCATAAACTTCTAGTTTACTTGAATTTGGTTTTTTAGGACCAAGAAAGAGTGATACGCCACTGACACCAAGACCAAGTGCAAGCCCAAAAATTAATATGAGCAATATTGGCAAATATGGATTCATGCCAACATAATAAACGGATTGCTCCATATACAAGTTCCTCCTCAACGAGTTCCACTAACTCATATTCATGAATGCGACAAGAGTACGATTAAGTTAATCTGGAAGAATATTCTTCCCGTAAAAGTGCAATGCGATAAACAAGGGAAGCGCATAATCGTGATGTCATCTCAAGAGTATCCCTTGATGGGCACAGTTCTGCAATGTCCATAACACGACATGTTTGGGATTTGGCAATAAATGTAATTGATTGAGCAAGATCTTTTATTTGAACACCAAAAGGAGTTGATGCACTTGTACCGGGAGCTATAGATTGATCAAATACATCTAAACATAATGAAATATGAACACTGCCTTTTATTCTATCAAATCCTAAAGCAGCACATTCATCTAAATGATCTCGAATATGTTCAAGTGGGGTTTGTGCATGTCCATGAGCAATATCTCTCCATACATTTAATAATGCTAAATATTCTACTGTTTGAATTTGATTTTGATTTGCAAATGAAGTCAATGATTGAGGATTTCTATCTCTTTGAATTCCAATTTCTAGTAAACCTTTTCCACCAATTATATTTGCATTTAAATCTTTCATAATACGATAAAATGCTGTTCCACTATTTATAATTCCGTTATCATCTGGCCTTAAATCAAAATGCGCATCAAAATTTACAATTGGAATAATTTCATTTTTCCGAGATGAAACATGGCCCTTGTAACTGCCATAAGTAAAATCATGACCACCACCAATTACAAAAATCATTTTTGCTTCATGATCCAAAAAATATTCGACGACTGATGCTAATCTTTCATGTGTTTCTTTAATTGTATCTGCTAAAATAATATTTCCAGCATCAAAAAAAGATTCTGAAAATAATGTTGAATTATCTCTATTATCTAAATGTGGTGGAAATGGTTTATGTGTACTAGGATTAAACTTTCGAATACATGTATCATATAATTTATAGAAGCAATTACGAAAAGAGTCAGGACCATCTTTTGCTCCTGGATTTCCACCATTTGCTATAACCCCTCTATCGTCAGGAATTCCAATAAAAATATATTTATTTTTTATTAAATTGTTTTTATTTTTTGTATTTTTAAGAAGTAAAGAAATATTCGAAATACCTAAACCAATTGTTTCTTTTTTATTAGATATTTTAATTTTAGAAGGTTCTAAAAACTGTAGTACAGATGTTGCCATAGGTAAATCCAAATTACGTTAGAGTAAAAAATAGGTAAGAAGTAATTTTGCCTATTGTAGTAGTTTTTTCAAGCAATATGAAATCTATTATTTAATTTGAAAATAGATTTATTAAATAGTAGAGCGCATAACCAAATTATAATATATATCACACTAATTTAACTTGATTCATTTGCGTTTATTTGTAATTTATGACAACTAAGTAAACTGAATTTTAATAATTCATATTTTATATTTTTTTATAAAAATATTTATTAAATTTTAGCATAGAACATTTGAAGGAGAATTAAGGAATGAATCTTCATAAAACAAATTCAAAAATTTGGGACAATAATCCCTTTTGGGGACTAGGATTTGAGTTTGACCCCCAATGGCATTTAACTGATGAACAAAAAAATATACAAAAAAATTTGATAGAATTATGCCAAACTACCTTGCGAACAAACGCAATAGAAAGCGATAAAAACTTAATTTTTCCTAGAAAAAATTTTGAAGCTTTAGCTAGTTTAGGATTGCTAGGATTAATTATTCCTAAAGAATTTGGTGGCCTTGGTGAAAGTCATGTTTGCGCTGCAATGGTTGTTGAGACCATTGCACGATACGGATGCGCCAGCACGGCTATGTGTTACGTTATGCATATCTCAGCTTTAAGCGCTATTTTATTAAGACATCATGAAAATCCATTCTTTAAAAGCTTGTTACCTAAAATAAATAATGAAGTATTAATTGGGACTATTGCTTATTCTGATCCACAAACAGGCAGTCATGCCTGGTTCCCTCTTTCTTCAAAATCAGAAGAAACAGAAAAAGGATGGAAAGTCTTTAAAAAAGCTTCATGGGTAACATCAGGAGGATTCGCAGATTGGTATCTTGTCCAAACAACGAGTCCTAATTTTAATGGCGATTACTCAAATCTATCTTGTTACTTATTATTTAAAGATGAAATAAAAACGGGAGCATCCACTTGGGATGGAATGGGAATGAGAGGAAATCAATCAGGTCCTCTAGAAATTGATGGAGTCGAAATTCCAAAAGATCGATTAATTGGCAAAACAGGTGAAGCAAATAAAACAAATAATGAATCTCCAGATATCTTTTTTCTAATGTGCTCTTCAGCTTGTTGGAATGGAGTTGCAATGGGAATGATTGACATTGCAGTTAATCATACAACTAAAAAAAGACATGATGATGTCGGATTAAGAATCGCTGATTATCCTACTATTCAAGATTATGTTGGCGAGTCAATTGCAGATACGAATACTTGTCGTGCTTTTAATTTTCAAATTGCCGAAGCTCTAGATAAATTAACAAATAATTGTGACTGGGAAATTTATAAACAAGAAAATCATTATCCAAAATCAGAAAAAATGTCTTGGTTATGGCAATTAAAACTTTCTTGTTCAAAAAATGTAACATATCTTTCAGATAAAATGCTACATACTTGTGGAGGAACAGGATACAAACCTGCTTTAGGAATTGAAAGATATTTAAGAGATGCAAAAGCAGGATGGGTTATGGCTCCAACAAATGAGGTATTAAAACAATTAATTGGAAAATTAGCTCTTCTTGGTCCTGATTCACTTGATGCTTGGAATAACAAAATAAATGAACGCGTTTTAAACAACGAAATTAAAAAAATGGATAAAGTTAAATTAAGAGAATTTGGTGAATCATTAATAAAAAAATCTGAAGAAATATAATTATAAAGTAACTATTTTTATATATCAAAATAAGTTAGATTTTAAAATATGAATTAAATAGCTCTCCATTTATTAATAGAATTAAGAAAATAAAAATAAATCAAAATAAATATTTGCAATTATTGATTTTTTATGACATTTTAATAAATGAATTCGAAAAAATTGTTACCCAAGCTCTTCTAAAATTTTAATAATAAAAATTTTCAATATATAATAATAGGAGTTTTTTATGAGTTTTCAAAATAATGAAAATAAAAAATGGGCTAATGAAAATTTTTGGGGTTTGTCATATGATTTCGATCCTCAATGGGATCTCACTTCAGAACAAAAAATAATTCAAACAAAATTAATTCAATTATGCGAGTCCAATCTTAGAAAAAATGCAATTGAAAGCGACCGAAATTTAATCTATCCAAGAAAAAACTTTGAAGCACTTGCCTCTATTGGTTTACTAGGACTTATTATTCCAAAAGAATTTGGCGGTATGGGAGAAAATCATACATGCGCAACTATGGTCGTTGAAACCATTGCAAGATATGGGTGCGCTAGTACTGCAATGTGTTACGTTATGCATATTGCTGCATTGAGCGCAATTTTATTAAGACATCATAATAATGCCTGCATAAAAAATTTATTATCGAAAATAAATAATGAAGTATTAATTGGAACTGTTTCCTATTCAGATCCTGAAACAGGTTCACACTTTTGGTATCACTTATCTTCAAAATGCGAAAAAACAGATAATGGTTGGCAAATATATAAAAAATCTTCTTGGACAACCTCAGGAGGTTTTGCCGACTGGTACGTTACTCAAACAACGAGTCCTGATTTCAAAGGTGACTACTCTGACTTGTCTTGTTTTTTAATATGGAAAAATGAAGTAAAAACAAACCCAGCAACTTGGGATGGCTTGGGATTAAGAGGAAATCAATCTGGTCCATTAGAAATAAATGGAGTAGAAATTTCTAAAGATCGAATGATAGGCCCTATAGGAGATGGAGCTCAATCAAATGACGAAGCAGTAGATCCTTTCTTTTTATTATGCTCCTCGGCATGTTGGAATGGGATTGCTATGGGAATGATTGATATTGCAAAAAACCATACCACAAAAAAGAAACATAATGACGTTGGAATGAGAGTTGCAGATTATCCTACTATTCAAGATTATATAGGCGAATGTATTATTGAAACAAATGCAAGTCGCTCCTTTAATTTTCACCAAGCAAAAGCATTAGATCAAAAAACAGAAAACTGTGATTGGTCCATTCACAATGACATTCAAACTCTCCCTCGTACACAAATGTTACATTGGCTATGGCAATTAAAATTTTCTTGCGCAAAAAATGTTGCTAAGGTATCGGATAAAATGCTTCATACTTGTGGTGGCACGGGTTACAAACCAGAGCTAGGAATAGAAAGATATTTGCGAGATGCAAAGGCAGGCTGGGTCATGGGGCCCACTAACGAGGTTTTACGTCAATTAGTTGGTAAATATGCATTATTTGGCAAAGAATCATTAGATTATTGGAATCAAAATATTAATGAAAGAGTAATATATAATGAAATTAAAAAAATGGATAATAAAACTAAAAAAGAATTTGCAGAAAAAATACTAAAAGAAATATCTTAATTTTTAAAAAGGTTAACTTTTAATGACAAAAATTTTTTTTGATAAATTTTCTAAAACTCCAGATTATGAATCAAATATTATAGAAATTGAAAATATTGAATCTAATTATTTAATTATAAAAATAACAAGACCAGATAATTTTTATTTTGAATCTGGACAATATATACCTATTTATATGAAAGATAATCAAGGAGAATTTCAATTTTGTTACTCAATTGCTAGCTCAGCAAAAAATAAAAATTATTTAGAACTATGCATTCAAATTACAGGTGAAGGAAGAGGTGTTAATTTTTGGAAAAATTTAACCATAAAAGATAAAATTTACTTCGATAAAGCAAAAGGAAATTTTAAAATAATAAATATAAATGTACCTATTTTTCTTTTTGCCGGTGGATCTGGTATTTCTCCAGTTCGATCTTTACTTTTAGATATGATTGAAAATAATCTTGAATTAAAAAATAATATTCATCTTATTTATGCATGTAAAAAAGCGGAGGTTTTTTCTTTTGAAAATGACTTTATTCAACTTTCTAAAAAACACGCATCATTTTTAAAAGTTCATTTTATCGCAGAAGAAGGAAATTTTGTTAATAAACAAAAAGGAAACATTTTGTTAGGTATTGAAAATTTATTAAGTGAAATAACAATAAATTCTCATTTTTATATTTGTGGTTCACCTGGTATGGTTAATGCAGTATGGAATAATTTATTAGATAAAAATATTTCTCCTTCAAATATATTTAAAGAATTTTAAAATATTTATATTAAATCATTTGTAATCATTACTTTAAGAGCTTTGTATTCAGCAGC
Source organism: Silvanigrella paludirubra (assembly GCF_009208775.1). Lineage (NCBI taxonomy): Bacteria > Pseudomonadati > Bdellovibrionota > Oligoflexia > Silvanigrellales > Silvanigrellaceae > Silvanigrella > Silvanigrella paludirubra. The sequence goes on from NZ_WFLM01000005.1 coordinate 478,049, forward strand.
GTTTTTAAAAACATGATATGCATTTTCCATTTATTATTGCTTTCATAAACATAGGAATGGTAGAAGTATGAACTAAACCAGCTGTTAAATTTAAAATTTCTTCAACAGCCGATCCATTTTTATTATTAATTGTTATGTTAGTTCCTAATGTTTTTGAAATTTCCAAACGATTTTCATCTAAATCAACCTGACTGTTTCAAAATTTCCGGCTGTTCTTTCTCTTCTCATTTTTTAATTCCAATATCATAATAAACTAGAGCTTTCATATTTTTCCCAATAAATTAATTTTATATTATAATTAAACTTACATTGACAAAATAGCTAATTTCATAGTTCAATCAAAAACGAACAGACCTGTTACTGATTGTTACGTTTTAAATAATTTATTGATATTTTGCAAACAACTAAATAATTTTAATATTTTTATTTAATCACTATTTGGAGATTATTTTCAAATGAAAACACGTGCAGCTGTTGCCTGGGAGGCAAAAAAAACTTTAGAGATCGAAGAGATTGAAATAGAAAAACTAAAAGAAGGAGAAGTTTTATTAAAAGTTGTTGCATCTGGTGTTTGTCATACCGATGCTTTTACGCTTTCAGGAGAAGATCCTGAAGGTGTTTTTCCATGCATATTAGGACATGAAGGTGGGTGTATTGTTCTAGAATGCGGACCTAGTGTTAAAAATTTAAAACCAGGTGATCATGTTATCCCGTTATACATTCCTGAATGTGGAAATTGTAAATACTGCGAATCTTCTAAAACAAATTTATGTCAATCTATTGCTTCTACTGTTTGGACTGGCTTTATGCCTGATGGAACAAGACGTTTTTCTAAAAATGGGAAATCAATTTATCATTATATGGGCTGTTCTACTTTTTCTGAATATACTGTTATTCCCGAAATTGCACTTGCAAAAATTAATAAAGAAGCTCCACTTGAAAAAGTATGTTTACTTGGTTGTGGAGTTACAACAGGCATTGGCGCTGTATTAAATACGGCAAAGGTAGAACCTGGCTCTACAGTTGCTGTTTTTGGATTAGGAGGAATTGGACTTTCAGTAATTCAGGGAGCTATTATGGCAAAAGCTTCACGCATAATTGCCATAGATGTTAATCCAAATAAACAACAAATGGCTAAATTTTTAGGAGCGACAGATTTTATTAATCCTCTAGAAATAAATGGATCTATTAGTGAATATATCAAAGAAATAACTAATGGCGGTGTAGATTATTCATTTGAATGTATAGGTAATATTCATGTTATGAGAGATGCACTTGAATGTACTCATTTAGGGTGGGGAGTTTCTACGGTAATTGGTGTAGCAGGAGCTGGAAAAGAAATATCAACTCGCCCATTTAATTTAGTTGTAGGAAGAACTTGGAAGGGTACCGCTTTCGGAGGTGTAAAAGGAAGATCGCAATTACCAGATTATGTTAATCGTTATTTATCTGGCGAAATTGAACTTGATAGCATGATAACACATAAGATGCCTTTAGAAGACATAAATAAAGCTTTTGAATTAATGCATAATGGTACAAGTATTAGAAGCGTAATTTTATTTTAATATGTGAGAATAACTAATATGGATCAATTAGAATCTATTAAAGAATTTAATGGTTACTTAAAAAGATTTACTCATTATTCCAAAACATGTAATTCAAAAATGACTTTTTCTATTTTTTTACCTCCAAAAGCAATTCATAAAAAAGTACCTGCTATTTATTGGCTCTCAGGACTAACTTGTTCAGATGAAAATGCAAGAGTGAAATCAGGTGCACAACGTTTTGCAGCAGAGCTTGGTCTTGCTATTATTTTTCCTGATACCAGTCCTCGTGGAGAAAATATACCCGATGCAAAAGACAGATACGATTTAGGTATTGGGGCTGGGTTTTATTTGAATGCAACACAAACGCCTTGGTCTAAATATTTTCAAATGTATAATTATATAGTATATGAATTACCTTCTCTAATTGAAGAATATTTTCCAATATTAAAATCATTTAAATCTATTACTGGACATTCAATGGGTGGACATGGTGCTCTTATATGTGCTTTAAAAAATCCACAAATATTTAGATCTGCCTCCGCATTTGCTCCTATTTGTAATCCAATTAATTCACAATGGGGAAAAAATTGTTTTACAGAATATCTTGGTAATAATAAATCAGATTGGTATGATTACGACGCTACATGTTTAGTTAATAATGGATTTAAAATAGATAATATTTTAATTGACCAAGGACTATCTGATGATTTTTACCATGAAAAACAACTATTACCTGAAAACTTTATTGAAGTCTGTAATAAAATGAATCAACCATTAACATTTCGTTTTCAAGAAGGATATGATCATAGCTATCATTTTATTTCAACTTTTATAGAAGATCATATAAAATTTCATGCATCATTTTTAAATAAATAATTTCAATTTATTTAAAAATTTCATTTTTTTCTTCTTAAAGATTCCCAATCTTCATTTTTCATCGCTTTTAAAAAGTTAAATTCACCTGCTCCTTGTAACCATTCACCACCATCAATAGTAACAACTTCTCCATTAATAAATCCAGCATAATCTGAAACTAAAAATGAAGCCAAATTTGCTAATTCTATATGCTCGCCATGTCTTCCAGTAGGATTTTTACTTTCTAAAATTTTTCCTAGATCTGCATTAGGCACAAGACGATCCCAGGCCCCTTTTGTAGGAAATGGGCCTGGAGCAATGGCATTCATTCTAATTCCGCGATCACCCCATTCGACTGCTAAACTTCTTGTCATCGCCAAGACGCCAGCTTTTGCCATAGCAGAAGGAACTACATATGCCGAACCTGTCCAAGAATAAGTTGTTACTATACTTAAAACGTTTCCTTTTAATTTATTTTGTAACCAGCGCTTTCCACAAGCAAGAGTGACATAAGTTGTCCCATGAAGTACAATATCTAAAACAATGTCTACAGCTCTATGTGATAAATCTTCAGTACGAGATATAAAATTTCCTGCTGCATTATTTAATAAAATATCAATTGGTCCAGTTGCCCAAATATCATCAATCATTTTTTCAACTGCCTGCGGATCTCTTACATCACAAACTTGATAAGATGCTTTATCTTTAAATTTGGAATTAAATTCTTGGCAGGTTTCCTTTAAAACTTCTTCTCTTCTGCCACAGATTACTACATCTGCACCTAAAGTTAAAAAACGTTCGGACATGCTTTTACCAAGGCCAGTTCCACCACCCGTGACTAGAATTTTTTTCGAACTAAGAAGATCTGGAACAAACATAATTACCCCCGATTGAATCTTGAGACTTAAAGATTTTCACCTAGGGAATATAAATGAAGAATATATCTTCAACAATATTTAAGATTTTGAATTTTTATTTAAATCCTCTGTTGAAAATAAAGGCATAATAAAATATCTTTTTGAGTTTTTACAATAATGAATTGTTAAATCATATTTTATGAATGTAATTCGAGCTCTTTGCACTATTTTTTCAAGGCAAATTCTTAAACTTTCTTTCCTATTTAAAGATGAAGTTAAATAATTTTCATAAAAATAACTTAACATTTCCTCTCTAGTCAAACCTGTAGGATACTCTGAAAGAAGCCTCATTAAACGAGCTGGTTCTCGTGAAGATTCAGAAGGGGAGACAAATTCAACATAGCTAAGACAAAGCTTAATCCATCTTTTTGAGGCATATGCAGATTGTGCAACTTCTTTTAATGCCATTTCTAATGGAACTTGTAATTTAGAAAAATATTCGCTTTTTCGATTCAATTTTATTTTTTTCTTTTTACATATTCCAAAACTTAATTCTTGTCTCAATAAACTATTTTTGTTTTTTATATTTAAATCTAAGCTAGTCATAATTACCCAATCATCTTGTTAAATGTGAATCGATTTTAGAAAGATTTAGAAATAAATCTCTCTTAATTGAGTAGTAATGCAAGAACTATGCCAAATTTTTTTTGATATTTTATTTAATGATTTCATGTATATAAAATTATAACTTTTCAAAACTGATATAATAATGACTGATTTTAAATCATTTTTTAAAAAAAACGACTGATTTTCATCCAATAATTTTAAATTAATCAATATTTTTATTATGTTATTTTTTTATAAATGAATTTTTTTTGACTGAATTTCAATCAATATTTAATATGAATGAATTGATGATTTTAGAATTTTAAGATTTGAATATTTTAAAAATTTATAAAAAAAAGAGCCCACAATTTAATGTGAACTCTCTTTTTAAATTCTTTTTAACTTACGAAAAATTGAATTTTATTGTTGTTCGTAGCTCTTAAGTTCTTCAGCAGAAACATAACGGCTAGAAATACGTGCAGCTTTACCACGAAGTTTACGAATATAGTAAATTCTTGAACGACGTACTTTACCGCGTACTTTAACATCAACATGGTCAATAAGTGGAGAATGAACATAGAAGTTACGTTCAACACCAATACCGCCGGAAGACATTTTACGAACTAAGAAAGTAGAATTTGTTGTCCCTTTACGGAAACGAATTACTGTACCTTCAAAAGATTGAAGACGGTATTTAGGAGTTCCGTCTTTTTCAGCACCTTCTTGGATTTTAACCCAAACGCAAACTGTATCACCAGCTTTAAAGCTTGGTAATTGTTTTGCACGCATGTGCATGGATTCAAAAGATTTTAAAATAGGATGTTTCATTAGTATCACCTATAGCGAGAATTGCCTTAAGTCGGTTTCTCTAAAAAAATTCAAAAAAAAATAACCGAAATGGTCGGAGCGACAGGACTTGAACCTGCGACCTCTTGCACCCCAAGCAAGTGCGCTAGCCAGGCTGCGCTACGCTCCGAGTCCAAGACAATAATTACTTAGATAAAGCAGCCATTGACTTTTTAACAAGAGTTGCAAATACAGCATCATCGTGAACAGCTATTTCAGATAGTTGTTTACGATCAAGTGTAATATTTGCTTTTTTCAAGCCATTCATGAATTTGCTGTATGGCAAACCATGGGATCTGGAAGCTGCGTTAATACGTTGAATCCAAAGTGAACGAAAATCACGTTTTTTAACTTTACGGTCACGGTAAGCATAACAAAGTGCTCTACGAACAATTTGAATTGCAGTACGGTAAAGTCTACTACGAGCTCCACGGTAACCTTTAGCTAACTTAAGAACTCTTTTATGACGACGACGAAGTTTAAAGCCACGCTTTACACGAGCCATTGTATGACCTCCTAGAGAATGATGGCGCTGTCTGATTTAGACAAACCTTAGATAGCCATTCATCTGTTTAAAACAAACTTACATATACCAAATCTAACTAAATAGATGAGTGTTTTATGGACTTTTTAATTTCCAAAGGCTTAATGAACAGCCTGATAATTATAATCCGTTAGGAATACAACGAGAAACTAACCTTGAACTTTCAGCACGCATAATTTTAGCTTTTTTCAAGCGATTTTTGCGACTACGGTTCTTAGAACCTGCCAAGTGTTGCTTGCCAACATGTGGAACCTTAACAAGACCAGTTGCTGTTAACTTATAACGTTTAGCAGCAGACTTTTTATTTTTAATCGCCTTGTTAACTTTCCCTTTTGACTTAGCTATTTTGGCTTTAATTTTAGCTTTTGACTTTGCCATACAATAAATCCTTCAACTGAGAAGAGACAAAAAACAGAAACTTCTTATAACACTGCTTCAAATAAAATCAACTATTATCTGTAAAGAAATAAGTAGGATAGTTAGATAATAGACAATAAAAAACCCCGAATAGAATTTCTTCTTTCGGGGTTTTAAATTTAGTGGTGGGTCCGCCCGGATTCGAACCGGGGACCACTTGCTTAAAAGGCAAATGCTCTACCGACTGAGCTACGAACCCACTAAAGGGAAAATTAAAAGGCTGCGCAGAGCTACTCTCCCACACCTAAGGGTGCAGTACCATTGCCGCAGGCGGGCTTGACTTCGGAGTTCGGAATGGGATCCGGTATTTCCCCGCCGCAATCAGCACAGCCAAAACT